>JAUVAR010000043.1 GCA_030591625.1 Candidatus Zixiibacteriota bacterium | reverse complement strand
GTCCAAGTGTATTCGGATTGGTCAACATAAGACCGGCAACGGTGTCATCCATCGCTTCACGAACCGCATCGGGCGAGACTCTTCCGTGCTCATCAGATTTTATCTGGATTGTTTTCCAACCGATTGAAGAAACCGAGGCAGGGTTTGTGCCATGCGCCGAGTCGGGAATAATAATCTTATTCCGTGTTTCTCCGCGGGATTCATGATATGCTTTCATCAGCATCAGTCCGGCAAACTCACCCTGTGCACCGGCGACCGGCTGAAGCGAAACATGCGGGAATCCACACACTTCGGAGAGGTCCGACGACAATCGCCACATCAACTCCAAACATCCGAGTGAACGGCTGCATGGTGTCAATGGATGTCGTCCTCCAAACTCGGGCATCGCCGCGGCCACATCGTTGACTTTCGGATTATATTTCATCGTACACGATCCGAGCGGATAAAACCCTTTATCGATATGATGATTTGTTACCGACAGCCGTACAAAATGACGCGCAACTTCCGCTTCGGTTACTTCGGGAAGCTCTGCATCGTTGGTGCGAAGAAATTTCTGCGGAATTCCCGCCAGGATTTCATCGTCACTCTTGCAGGCTTTAGGAAGAGTATATCCTACTCTTCCCTTAACCGACTTCTCGTATATCAGCACTTTTTCTTTCACAGTTCCTTCTTGCTGTTATTTTCCGGCAGGTGCAGGATTGGTCAGCTTTTCAATCTGTTTGGTCGCATACTCGACATCCTCAGAATCAGGGAATCGTTCGACGTACGCTTTAAATGTATCGACGGCCTTGGTTGTGTCGGCCATTGAGCGATAGACAATAGCCTGATAGATGACTGCATCCATCCCAATACCAGTTCCAGTAAAATCTTTTTCGATATTCTGATATTTGGTTAATGCTTGTTCGTAGTCGTCGGCTCGACGATATGTATCGGCTATAGACATACGAGCGTTACCAGAGAGCGAATCGGTTGGGTCGCCTGCTTCAATAATCTTTTTGAACCAACTCATTGCATCATCAGCCTTGCCACTGTACTTGTACTTGTTTGCGATTTCGCCATAGAGTGAGCGATCCTGTGAAGTATCAGAGCGACGCAATAAATCGGCAAGTGTGCCAATGTCATTCTGATAATCGTTGAGTGTCTGAAGGAAATCTTCTGTCGGCATGTAACCAACGATACGATCAACTTCGACTCCATCCTTGTCAACCAACACCAATGTAGGATAACCGCTAATGCTCATACTCTTAGCGAGATTGGAATCGACTTCGGCATTTACCTTAACGAGGATCATATCATTTAAGAAATAATCGATAGCGCTTGAATCTGTGAACACGACCGTGTCCATTCTCTTGCACCACGTTCACCAATCGGTGTAGTAATCGACTAATATATGTCGTCCGTTGACTGCGGCCAACACAAGCGCAGAATCGTAGCTCTCAACAAACGGAGCTTTGTCCAGATTGCCAACCGGCAGACGCTGTTCAGTAGTGGAGCAGGCAGCGATCACAAGGGCAAGCATTATTACTACTATAGCTGTTATTCTCATAGAGTCTCCTGATCTTAAATCAGTTGTTAATCGTTTATTTCAACAAAATCTTCACCAAGTACCGCCGACAGTATAATTACTGCATCGAGACGGAATTCTCTAGGAACCATCAACATATTTTTCTCGGCCATCGTCGGTGTGATAGATGCATTGAAACCAACATTATGACCTGCCGCTCCAAATGCATTCGATACTATAATCGATGGAATATTATTAGAATCGAGCGCACCCCGGGCTAATTCAGACTTAATCACCGTTGGCACTGCACAAACCGAAATCCAACTGCCATCAATAGCTTGAGCTACCGGAGCCTGTGGTAACACCGCAACCAGTTCTGATTCACAATCAGGACAGGTGGAGATACCATCACGATATTCATATTTACACTTGGGGCAAATCATCAATTTTCTTCCTCATGCTGCCAATTATTGCCGAGTGTCACATTCAATATTTCGACTGCTTCTTTCGCATCGTTTTCCGGTACCGAAATTTGGAACTGAGCCGAACCTGTTGAATAAAACGGATTCAACGGCAATCCGATCTGTCCAAAGAAACCGGACTTGGACATAACAACAGCTTTTATTTCATACGCCTGCAACACATCAACGGCATGGTCAGCCGAAATTTTATCCGTAATAAACCCGATCTGCTTCCACTCACCCGTCGGTTCTTTTACTTTTTCAAAACCGCACACCGGGCAAACGCTCAGATCCTCTTTCCACTCCTGTTTACATTCCGGACAATACATTGCTTTTCGAAAACTCTTTCAATCCGCTTACAAGGCGATTTATATCTTCTTCAGTTCTTAATTCGGTTGCTGCAACAATAAGACAATCATCCATACCTTTGTACCAGCGACCGGCATCAATCCCGGGTACGATTTTATGATTATCAATCATTGAAAGAATAATTTCAGAACACTTAGTTGGTGTCTTGACCGCAAACTCTCGCACAAACGAACCACCACCATACTTTTCAAAGCCATCAATAGCAGTAATCTTTTCTGCTGCTAATTGAGCTTTTTCGGCAGAGAGCAATGCTACTTTCTTAAGACCTGTCTTACCCATAAGACTCATATATATAGCTGCGGCTGTTGCACATATGGCTTGATTAGTACAAATATTTGAAGTCGCTTTTTCACGTCGGATATGTTGCTCGCGAGTTTGAAGCGTTAGCACAAACCCGGTCTTGCCGTCAACATCATTAGTACGGGCAGCAATTCGACCGGGCAACGACCGGACTAATTTCTTTCGAGCTGCAAAGAAACCAAGAAGTGGTCCGCCAAACGAAAGTGGCACACCAAGCGGTTGGCCTTCACCAACAACAATATCGGCACCATACTCCGCAGGCGTCTTAAGCAAAGCCTGCGCGACAGGATCGACCGACATGATTAACATCGCACCAACCTTCTTGGCAACTTCAGAAACTACGTCGATATCTTCTAAGTAACCAAAGAAGTTCGGCTGTGCGATCAATACTGAAGCCGTCTGCTCGTCAATAAGATCAACAAGACGATTCAGATCAACTGTGCCATCCTTCATAGGGGCAGTTACAAGTTCAATACTGCGAGCACCAAGATAAGTACGAATGACATCCCGATACAAAGGCGAGAGTGATTCAGGAACTATGACTTTATTTCGACGAGAAGCACCACACGATATAATAACCGCTTCGGCTGCCGCCGTTGCTCCATCATACATAGAAGCGTTCGCAACTTCCATACCTGTTAAACGACAGATATGAGTTTGGAATTCGTAAATAACCTGAAGTGTCCCCTGAGCTACTTCCGCCTGATACGGTGTATAGGCAGTCATAAATTCAGGGCGACTCAGAAGAGTCCCCAATGCAGCCGGAATGAAATGGTCATATACACCACCACCGGCAAAACAGGTCAACCCTGTGCTGCTGCGGTTGGAGATATTTTTCATCTCGGCCAACAATTCCATCTCGGACAGAGCGGGGATTTCAAGCGGTCGATTTAATTTCAATTTTTCGGGGATAGCTTTGATCAGGTCATCGAAATTCTCGACACCTATCTTATCAAACATCTTCCGCCGATCTTCATCGGTATTGTATATAAAAGACATCAAAAATCTTTTCTTATTCGGTCCGCCGAGACGGACACCGTTCTACTGTTGTTCTACATGCGAAGAATAAGAAGCTGCATCCAAAAGCTTTTCTACTTCGCTGTTATCCGAAAGCTCAATTTTAATCATCCAGCCATCACCGTAGGCATCTCTATTAATCGCCATAGGGTCATCATCAAGCCCTGGATTTACTTCCGCAATTTTACCCGACAATGGAGAGTATAGTTCTGAAACAGCTTTTACTGCCTCAATCGTTCCAAAAGTATCCCCACTCGATAAACTGTCATCGACCTGAGGAAGTTCTACAAAAACGATATCTCCAAGTTCACCTTGCGCCCAATCAGTTATTCCAATTGTTGCAATATTTCCTTCTACTCGGATCCATTCATGATCCTGGGTGTAATATAAATCAGCCGGTACGTTCACCACCTGTCTCCCTTATGCTATTCTTTATCCGTAGTAACCGCTTCGCGCGGAGTTGTATCTGTCTTCTTTGTTTCTTTCAAACTGTTTTCGCCCGAACGCTTAAGTGTAACACTAACCTTGGAAAGATCAGTATCACCCATAATATCTTTATGCACTTCAAGAAATGAAGTATTGTAATTTCCGGCAACAAACTCAGGATGTTCCATTATCTTCTGATGGAACGGAATCGTAGTCGGAATACCCTGCACAATAAACTCACGTAGTGCATATTTCATCCGATTAATCGCTTTCTCGCGAGTGCGAGCACGCACAATAAGCTTAGCGAGCATTGAATCATAATATGGTGGCACATGATAACCGGCATACACCGCTTTATCCACCCGCACACCCGGTCCACCCGGTACATGTATCGCCTGTATTTCACCCGGCACAGGACGGAAATCCTTAGTCGGGTCTTCGGCGTTGATACGACACTCAATCACAGCCCATTTAGGCTTGAGATCTTCCTGAGTATATTTCAGTTCTTCACCCATCGCCACCCGCAACTGATCCTGAATCAGATCAATTTCATAACACTCTTCCGTGATCGGATGTTCAACCTGAATTCTCGTATTCATTTCCATGAAATAGTAATTCAGATCATCGTCAACGAGGAACTCAATCGTTCCCACACCGCGATAACCAACTTTGCGAGCACCTTCCACAGCCGCTTCACCCATTTTCTTGCGAACTTCATCGGTCAACAATGGTGAAGGAGTCTCTTCGATCAATTTTTGGTGACGTCTTTGAATCGAACAATCTCTTTCACCAAAATGATAGTAGTTTCCGTGGGTGTCACCAATCAACTGAAACTCAACATGATGCGGGTCAATGATAACCTTCTCAAGATAGAGATCAGGATTTGAAAACGCATTACCTGCTTCTGTCGAACAGATATGAAACCCACGTTCGAGTTCGGCACGATCACGACAGATACGCATCCCTTTGCCACCACCTCCGGCGACAGCTTTCAATATGACCGGATACCCGACTTCTTCAGCTATCGGGATTGCATCTTCAAATGATGCCACTATTCCTTCGGAACCGGGTATTACAGGAACGCCTGCTTCGCGCATTGTCTTCTTTGCATTCGCCTTGTCACCCATGCGACGGATTTGATCCGGAGTTGGTCCAATAAACTGAATTCCGCAAGATTCACATACTTCTGCAAAATCTGCATTCTCGGCAAGGAACCCATACCCGGGATGAATCGCATCGGCATTGGATACTTCGGCGGCGGCAATAATTCTTCGGAAATCGAGATATGACTCACCCGGTGGCGGGGGACCGATACATACATCTTCATCGGCGAATCTTACATGCAAAGCATGACGGTCAGCTTCCGAATAGACTGCAACTGTCTTAAGTCCAAGTTCGCGACAGGCACGAATAATTCGCAGTGCAATCTCACCTCGATTAGCAATTAATACTTTTGTAATCAACATCTATTCCAATCATTCAAGTAGTATCACTACAACATGGTATTTACTTCAAAGTGGCCACAGGCCACATTAATATCAAACAGAATTCGCCCTCGTGGCGAATCAATCATAATAAGGATAAATTGGAGAAATTACAATACAGAGAAGCAAAAAAGGCACCCCGAAAAGAGTGCCTTCAATAGTTACTTTATTAACCCCAAAAGGTTCTATTTCTATACCTATTCCCTAAAACTTATTAAATCCCTCGGATGAACTATCAGACGAACCACTACTGATATCTCCGCCTGAATCAGAAGAACCCGAATCATCGCCACTTGCTCCCCAACGATCCGCCGCTCCCGTAATACCCTTCAATCGAAGATCGAGATCATCTGGATTTGAAGCAGCATTCATCGCCTCTTCAAATGTTATCATACCTTCTTTATGAAGTTGCATAATAGACTGATCAAAAGTTTGTGTTCCGTACTCCGAACCACCACCTTCCAATAGCTCTGGGATATCAACAGTTTTCTCAGGGTCAAGGATGCAATCCTTTACCGCCCCTGTACTTATGAGAATTTCAAGAGCTGGAACACGACCGGCAGTATCACTTCTTGTCAAGAGTCTCTGACAGACGATTGACTTGAGAGTACCAGCCAAAAGAAGCCTGATCTGTTCATGCTGATGAGGTGGAAAGAATGAAATAATACGGGTTATTGTCTCTACAACATTCATAGTATGTAATGTCGTTAGTACGAGATGGCCCGTATCGGCAGCCGTCAAAGCGATAGACATCGTTTCAAGATCACGAATTTCACCGATCAGAATTACATCGGGGTCCTGACGGAAAGCATGGCGCAAAGCTGAACCAAAAGTCTCAGTATCACCACCAACTTCACGCTGAGAAATAATCGATTTCTTATCTCGATAAATATATTCGATAGGGTCTTCACAGGTCAGAATATTTAGAGACCTGTTAGCGTTCATCTCTTCAATAATAGCTGCCAGCGTGGTCGATTTGCCCGAACCGGTTGTCCCGGTAATAATAACCAAACCACGATTTTCTTTTGATAGATCTGTTATTACTGGTGGTAGATTAAGATCACTAAATGATGGTACAGTCGTATTAACTGCACGAATAGCTATGCCGGTAGTTCCTCGCTGGCGATAAAGGTTCATCCTGAACCGACCAAGCTTGGCTACCGAAAGCGCCAGATCCATTTCATTTTTGCGTTGAAATCTTTCGAGCTGTGTTTCGCTTAAGATCTGAGTTACCATCTGATCCATCGATTCGATAGAAACCGGATCGGTTGCAATCTGCTCAAGGACACCATTGACCCGCAGATGTGGACGTACTCCCACACGAATATGCAAATCGGATGATTTGCGATTGAGCATCTCAACCAGCATCTGCTTAAGAGTCATAAGAATCCCTTTCTTACTTAGTCGTTATTAGCCCTTGGGGTCGATAAGGAATAATACCTGACCGAACTCAACCGGCTCACCATTTTCGATAAGAATCTGTGCCACCCGGCCGCTTACTTCCGACTCGATCTCATTCATCAGTTTCATTGCTTCAACGATACAAACAACTTGACCGGCAGTAATCTTTTCATTGAGCGAAACATAAGCATCCGACTCCGGTGATGGTGCCGAATAAAACGTCCCAACCATTGGAGACTTCACTTCCACCAGCCCACTCGTATCTTCTGCGACGGGCGCCGCAGCCGAAGGTGGTGCACTTGCAGCCGAAGGTACAGAAGCTGTAACAGGTGCCGCCATTTGTACAACTGGAGCTATTCCGGCACTTCCATTGGAATGCGCCGAACTGTGCGTAATTTTGATCTTGCGTCCCCAACTGGAAACTTCGAGTGATTCTATTTCAGACTCTTCAACAAGTCTGATCAGCCTTTTAATTTTTTCTTCATTCATAAACATAAATAGATGACCACCTTGGTCTCCACTTCGTGTGGTGACCACATATTGTAAAATCTCATTCTTAGGAAACTACAGCGTTGATATTACAGTTCCAACAGTTTTTTTTCTGAACGATTCATGATCTTCCCGCCAGAACGGGTAACCAGGACATCATCTTCAATCCTAACTCCGCCCCAACCTTCGATATAAATCCCCGGTTCGACTGTTACTATGTTGTTAGACATCAACTTATCTTTGGAAGTCTCCGCCAGTCTTGGTCCTGTATGGATAAAAAATCCAATTCCATGACCGGTACTATGCGTAAAATATTTTCCAAATCCAGCATTTTCGATAACTTTACGACAGGTTAAATCGATGGCTGAACATTTGACTCCGGCCTTAATTTTACGACATCCAGCCGCCTGAGAGCGTTTGACTGTATCATAAACTTTTTTCTGTCGGCTGGTAGCCTTACCAACAACAACCGTTCTGGTCATGTCACTAACATATCCATTCACCGTTGCGCCAAAATCAAAAGTAATAAAATCACCTTTTTTGATTTTCTTCAGACTCGCGATTCCATGAGGCATAGCCGAACGATAACCAGAGGCACAAATCGTCTCAAACGCCGGTCGTTCAGAACCAAGCATAGACATTTGATACTCAAGTTCCGCAGCCAGTTCACTCTCGCGAATCCCCGGACGAACAAGCTGCAATATCCGTTCGTAGGCTGTGTCAGCTATCTCAACCGCTTTAGTTATATACTTAATTTCTTCTTTCTCTTTGACCCAGCCAAGATCAGTCATAATAGAATCAGCTTCAACCAGCACACAATCCGGCAACATTCCGGCAATCTGTTTCTTAGTAGTCAAAGTGACATAAGTATGTTCAATTCCATAGATTCTGTTTTTGACATTGAGTTTTGGAAAATCAGCCAACGATGCTATAAGACCCGATGAAACCGTATGAACCTTCGCTCCTTTGACCTGCTTTTTCGCCTGAACGGTATAACGAGAATCGGTAAAGAAATCAGCCGTCTTATCATTCATAACCAATAGACCGGCCGAACCAGTAAAGCCGACCAGATAGCGGACATGATCGAGATGCGTTATAATCATGCCTCCAAGATTTTCGGCGGACATCTTTTTCCTTAAGTTGTTCATGCGCAAAGTTGACATCGTTATAATTCCTTTTCGTTGATTTTCTCTCTGGCAGCATCAAGCTTTTTCATCAAGCGAGGATTATCCGAACCGGCCAGAAGAGTATCAAACACTTCACTGGCCAGGCGTGGGTATCCCTGTTTCATATATAAATCACCGATCGTTTCTGTAAAGAACGGTATATCTATATTTGATTTTCTTTGGGGTTTAACAGTTGTTTCGGCGGGACGGTTCAATTTAATCGTCCGAGTTTTCATCGTATGAGACCGCTTCAAATCTGCTTTCAAACCTTCACAGAGCGGATCGATTTCCATTATTCTCTGATACGAAGCAAGCGCGGCTATTTCATCACCTTCTTCGAACTTTAAATCTCCAAGATATTTCAATGCGGTCAGGTTTTCGGGCTCAATTGCCAAAACCGAGTAAAACTGTTCGACCGCAAGTTCTATCTGACCGGCCCGATATAATGCCAGAGCATAGATCAAACGTCCCGATAAGATTTCATCTTCTAAAGGCATTCGTTCACGACATATTTCAACAGCTTTGGAGAACCTGCCCTCATTTAAATGACCTAAAGCAACCGAAGGCCAATATCCCTGCTCAGCCAATTGACTGTTGTTCTGTGATATAGATTTATTCTCGGCCATACTTTGCTCGATCATTTCCGTTTGCTTTTCATTTTGCTTAAAATCGAAGATGTAGATCGTCCCGCAACAAGTTTTACTCGTTGCACCTTACCGCCATAACTTTCAACAAATTCGGCACCAACAATTTCAGAAATTTTATAATCAGCACCTTTGGCCAGAACATCGGGCATAATCTGTTTTATCAATTTCAGGGGAGTCGGTTCACCGAAAATAACAACATAATCGACAGCTTCCAAGGCCAAGAGAATAACAGCTCGATCTCTTTGTTTCTGAAACGGACGACTTTTCCCTTTAAGCTCCCGTACCGAGGCATCCGAATTAAGCCCTACTATCAAAATATCTCCACACGCTTTTGCTTTGGCCAAATAACTGACATGACCGGCATGCAAAATATCAAACACCCCGTTGGTGAATACGATCTTCAGACCTCGTCGCTTTAACCTGCACGCAAGCGCTTCAATTTTATTTCTGGGAGTTGGAGCTGTTATCTTCTTCATAAGGAAAGTACAATCTGTGGATGCATAGAGTCGGTAGAAGCCATCTAAGGCCGTTCCACTAACTTGCCATTGCTCACATTACGTTCCAATTCGGCCCGCAGTTGATCGACCGAAACTGTAGCGGTACCGATCTCCGCAACTGTACAACCAGCTCCTGCATTGGCTACAATTGCAGATTCTATCAAATCGGCTCCGGCAACGACAGCCGAAACAAAGGCAGCAATAACAGTATCACCCGCTCCCGTTACATCATAAACCTGACGTGCGAAAGTTGGAATATGAGTCGGTTCAGAATCTTGCTGAAAAAGTGACATACCGTCGGGACCGCGAGTAATCAAAATCGCCTTTGTTTTTAATCGCTCCATAAGGTCAGCCCCGACAGCAAGCAGATCATCCATATCGTTGATCCGTCGTCCGGAGGCAAAACCTGCTTCATGATGGTTAGGAGTAATCAGCGATACTCGTTTATAATTATGAAATCTTGTCTCTTTAGGATCAACCGCCAAAAAGATATCCCGTTTGAGGCACTCGTCGATTATCCGTTCCAAAAGCGAAAGAGTTATCACTCCTTTACCATAGTCAGAAATAATAACAGCCGAGCAATCATCGGCTACCGACAAGAATTTATCTACAACCTTCTTCTCAATTTCAGGACTCAGTTCATGGCGTTTTTCACGGTCAGCCCGTACAACCTGCTGGTTATGGGCTAAAATCCTTGTCTTTATTGTAGTCGGGCGAGACTCATCTGTAACCAGTAAGTCCGACGTAATCCCGCGCTCTCCAAGCAGTTCTGAAAGACGGCTGCGAGCATCATCATCTCCAACCAACCCCAAAAGCATCGGCTGATCTCCCAGTGCTTCAACATTAGCCGCTACATTGGCGGCACCTCCAAGTAACATCCGGGTTGAACTGATCTCCACTACCGGGACCGGTGCTTCAGGAGAAATTCGATCTACCTTGCCATATAGGTATTCGTCGAGCATCACATCTCCCAGAATGAGAACTTTCGAGTTCCCAATCTGTGAGCAGATTTCACTAATGCGGTGGCGTTTTATGGGCAATTGCCGATTCCTATAAACTAACGGTTAAAACTCACATATTTGCAACCGATATACAGTTGACTTGGTTTCAGAATATATTAAAATGGGTGCTCCTGTACAAGCAAAGAAAACGGCCAGAAGAAAGGATTCATAAAATGGCACAGCAGCCACAACAACCACAACAGCCGCTAAATATAGAGCTCGGAGAAAAAGAAGCAGAAGGAATCTACGCCAATCTCGCCATGCTGACTCATTCTCCATCCGAAATAGTGATCGATTTTGCGCGTGTGATGCCACGTTCACCCAAAGCACGAGTCCTTTCCCGCATCGTCATGACACCTATGCATGCCAAGCTGTTAAATCGTGCCCTCACTGATAATATCAAAAAATTCGAAGACCAGTTTGGTGAAATAAAGCTCCATGGAGCTACTCATAATACATCGAAGCCTATTGGCTTCGGAACCCTTAACAAATCAGAAGGCAGCGAATAATGAAATCAGGTTATTTAGCTTTTGTTCTTCATTCCCATCTGCCCTATGTCCTTTCTCATGGTCGATGGCCTCATGGCACAGACTGGCTTACAGAAGCTGCCGCAGAAACATATCTGCCAATCATCCGCGCCATAAACGAACTCGTGGCCGAAGGATTAAAACCAAAACTGACATTAGGTGTGTCACCTGTTTTGGCCGAACAATTAGCCGACGATAGCTTCAAAGAGGAATTTCTATTATACATAGATCAGAAAATTGAGGCCTCAAAAGTTGACCAAAAAGAATTCACCCGCCATGAACGGGACGAGATGCTCTCATCTGCTCGTATGTGGGAAGGTTTCTACGGTCTGACCCGCGACCATTTCTATAGTATCAATCAGGATATTATTACCGAGTTCCGAAACTTGCAGGATAAAGGCTATCTCGAAATTATCACCTGTGGAGCAACGCACGGTTACTATCCCCTGCTCTCCAGAGATGAATCTCTGC
>JAUVAR010000230.1 GCA_030591625.1 Candidatus Zixiibacteriota bacterium | reverse complement strand
GCTTTAGGGTCTTCGATGGAAATTGATATCTGGTCAGATGCTTTTTCGGTCGTCTCTTTGAGATCGAACTCAGGGTATTTTATTTTTGTACCGGCGATTGCAGCAAGATTCCTAGCGAGTCCGGTTGCTGACATCAGGTCGGCCTGATTCGGTGTTAGTTCTATATCTAAAATATAATCGTCGTAATCAAGATGTTCTGCCAGTGATTGTCCAACTACAGCAGAGTCGTCAAGCACCCAGATGCCGGAGTGATCTTCGGAGATCCCAAGTTCAGAACGGGAGCAAATCATACCGTAAGATTTGACACCACGAATTTTTGCTTTCTTGATTTCAAAATCACCCTGCAGCTTTGCTCCAACCATTGCAACCGGGACTTTTTGTCCAGTTGCTACATTTGGTGCCCCGCAAATTATATCAAGGGTTTCGGTTCCGACGTTAACCGAAGTCAGTCGAATTTTGTCGGCACCTTCGACCGGTTTGATATCAAGAACTTCACCAACAACAACTTTATTAAGATGTTTGGCCGTTGAGATTATATCTTCACAGGCAGCACCCGAGAGAGTCAGCCGTTCGGCGACTTCTTCGACCGACCAGTCAAGGCCTGTTAGTTCAATTAACCAGTTATATGATATCTTCATTTCTAACTGAACTGCCTTAAGAAACGTACATTATTGTTAAAGAAAAGTCTGATATCGTTAACTTTGTATTTGAGCATGGCCACTCGCTCGACACCCATTCCAAAGGCATAGCCGGTGTATTTTTCCGGATCATGACCCGCCGCTTTGAGAACGTTGGGGTGAATCATGCCACATCCGAGAATTTCGAGCCATCCACTATATTTACAGAGCTGACAACCTTTCCCCTTGCAGAGGAAACATGAGACATCGACTTCCACCGACGGTTCGGTGAACGGAAAGAATGATGGTCGGAATTTAAGTTTGAGTTCTTCGCCAAAGAATGCACGACAGAAAGCGACAAGCGCACCTTTCATGTCGGCGACCGTTACATTTTCATCGACTAAAAAACCATCAACCTGATGAAACGAAACATGCGCACGCGTAGAGATTTCTTCGTTGCGGAAAACTCGACCGGGCGAAATAATTTTTATTGGTGGTTTACGTTTTTCAAGTTCACGAGCCTGAACCGGAGTTGTATGAGTGCGCAGGAGCCTGCCTCCTTCTACGAAGAAAGTGTCCTGCATATCTCTGGCCGGATGGTCAGGCGGGAAATTTAGTGATTCAAAGTTATAGTGGTCAGTTTCAACATGCGGTCCGCGTGCTATTTCAAAACCCATGCCGTAGAATGTATCGCAAATTTCACCCATGACCTGATTAATAATATGAACAGTGCCGACTTTTTGAGCGGTACCGGGCATTGTTGGGTCGATGGAGGAATCATCTGAACCTGTGGAGAATTTCGCAATTGTAGCTTCGAGACTTGCGTCCAAAGCAGCTCTTACTTTGTTCGCCTTCCCGCCGACTTCTTTACGTTCATCGACCGAAAGAGACTTCAGATTTTTTAGAATTGCAGTCAGCTCACCTTTTCGCCCAAGATACTTAATCTTAAGCTCATTAATAAGGTCGAGCGAATCGGCGGAACCGATTCGCTCAATAGCTTCTTGTTCTAATTTTGCAACTTCGTCAAGCAGCGTCATACCCGAAAACCCTGTGCTACTTACCGGTGGCTATGTCAGCCAAGCGGTTGAATGTAGCTAAATCGCGGGCAGCGATATCAGCCAATGCTTTGCGATCCAATTCGACACCGGCCTTTTTGAGACCACAAATAAATGTCGAGTAATTGGTGCCGTACATTTTGGCTGCAGCCGAGATACGTGTAATCCAAAGGGCACGAAATTCGCGCTTTTTGTTACGACGGTCACGGTAGGCGTAAGTCAGACCTTTGTTGACCGTTTCCAGTGCGGTGCGATACAGTTTTGATCGGCCACCATAATTACCGCGAGCCTTCTTAAGCACCTTTTTATGGCGCTGATGGGCGGCAACATTATTTTTCGAACGAGGCATCTTTTATCCTAAATCCTTAAAATTGTTATCAATCTACTAATATGGGCACATCGCGCGTACAAGTTTGATATCCGCTTTGGAAACCAATCCTGACTTGCGAAGTTTGCGCAAACGTTTGGTCGGCTTTTTATTCAGGATGTGGGTTTTGTGAGAATGGTGTCTCTTCCACTTTCCTGAAGCCGTTTTTTTGAAGCGCTTGGCGGCAGCGCGTACTGTTTTAATTTTCGGCATTCGTAACCTCTATATAAATTCTTCTTTATTTACTATTTCAAATGGCTGCTAATTACTTAGCTGCCTGTTCTTCTTTTTCATCGTCACTTTTGTTCTTACGAAGAAGTCCCGCTTTTGGCGAAACTATCATACTCATCGTGTAGCCTTCCATTTTTGGGGCGACATCAATCTGAACAATATCTGCAAGGTCTTCTTTTACTCGGTCAAGAATTTTGCGGCCAAACTCCTGATGAGTCATTTCACGCCCTCGAAACATAACAAAAACGCGAACCTTGGCACCACCTTCTAAAAATGCACGAACATGCTTAGTCTTAAACTGATAATCATGTTCATCAATTTTCGGCCGGTATCTCATTTCTTTGAGCTGCATCGAATGCTGCTTTTTCTTTGAGACTTTATCTTTCTTGGCAAGTTCATATTTGTACTTACCAAAATCCATAATTCGGCAAACCGGTGGTCTGCTTGTTGGGGCAACTTCAACGAGATCGAGACCTAATGCTCTGGCTCTATCTAAAGCTTCTCCAACTGGAAGAATACCTATCTGCTCCCCTTCGGGGCCGATCAGTCTCACTGGTGAGACTTTAATTCTTCCATTTACGCGAATATCCTGTTTGGCTATGCAATCCTCCGATACGTTCGGTTTCTATATAAATTAAAGACTCTTGCTGGCAAGTTCTTCCTGCAAAAGCGCAGTCGCATCTGCAACTGTCTTAACTCCAATATCTCCTGCTGTATGCTGTCTAATTGAGACGGAATTATTCTCCGCTTCCCGTCCTCCAATAACAAACATATAAGGTACCTTCATAACTTCGGCTGCCCGAATTTTGGCACCAATCTTTTCTGAGCGAGTGTCGATCTGCACACGGAAACCGAGAGCTTTAAGATCATCGGCAACCTTCTGGGCAAAATCATTTACTGCATCAGTTATAGGCAATACCTTAACCTGAGTCGGAGCAAGCCAGAGCGGGAAGTTTCCGGCGTAGTGTTCTACCAGAACGCCAAAGAATCGCTCGACTGATCCGAGCAGGGCTCGGTGAATCATAAACGGTCGCTTCTGCTGACCGTCGGAATCAATATAGTGAATATCGAAGCGTTCGGGGAGAGAAAAATCAAATTGAATTGTAGAACATTGCCAGGCGCGTCCAATAGCATCTTTTATCTGAATATCGATTTTGGGGCCATAAAAGGCACCCTCTCCCTCATCAACCTGATATGGCAGGCCTGCTTTTTCAAGTGCAGACTTCAACCCTGCTTCTGCAAGGTCCCAATCTGCCGGGTCACCAATAGCCTTTTCGGGGCGAGTTGAGAGAAAAATATCATAATCTTTAAATCCAAATGAGCTTAGGATATGAATACAGAAATCGAGCGTCCATTTCAGCTCATCTTCCATTCCCTCGCGCGTAACAAAATGGTGCGCATCATCTTGAGTAAAACCACGCACTCTCATCAAACCGTGTAAAACACCCGGTTTTTCATATCTATAAACTATTCCAAGCTCAACCCAGCGAAGAGGCAGATCACGATATGACCAGCGTCTCGCTTTATACATCAGGATATGGAACGGACAATTCATCGGCTTAAGCTGGTACTCATGATTATCTACTTCAATCGGACTAAACATCGAATCGGAGTAGAAATCGGTATGTCCCGACTTATTCCAGAGGTCGAGATGAGCGACATGAGGCGAATAAACTAGTTCGTAACCGTTCTTGAGATGCTCTTCACGCCAGAAATTTTCTATTTCGTTGCGAATTCTGGCCCCTTTGGGTAGCCAAAGCACAAGTCCGGCTCCAACTTCTTCACTAATCGTATATAATTCGAGTTGTTTGCCAATAACACGATGGTCACGTTTTTTAGCTTCTTCAAGACGATGCAGGTATTCTTCGAGCATCACTTTCTTAGGATAGGAGACACCATAGATACGTTGAAGCATCTGTCGTTTTTCATCACCCCGCCAATATGCACCAGATGAAGCGACTAATTTGAATGCTTTGATAATCCGAGTATTCGGAATATGGGGACCGCGACAAAGATCGGTAAAACGAGAATGATTATAGAAAGTTATAGTTTCATCCTCTAATCCTTCAATCAACTCGACTTTGTACTGTTCACCTTTTTCTTTGTAAAATGCCAGTGCTTCATCTTTCTCTTTTACTTCACAAGAGAAGGTAGCTTTCTCGGCAATGATCTCGGCCATTTTCTTTTCGATTTTAATAAGATCTTCGGGTGAGAATGGTTTTTCTACTTCAAAGTCGTAGTACCATCCTTCGGCAATGGGCGGACCGATCGCAAGTTTGACATTGCCATAAAGCTCCTGCACAGCCTGCGCCATAATATGCGAGCTCG
>JAUVAR010000314.1 GCA_030591625.1 Candidatus Zixiibacteriota bacterium | reverse complement strand
CTTCAGACAGCTTACAATGACCCGACAATTACCAACGACTATCAAGTTCCTGCAGATGCAAAAGAGGTGAGTCATCACCTTCCGGATACTAAGTCACAACAGTATTATGAAATGATTGGAAAATACGACCAATTCTCATGGGGTTGGGATGATGCATTTGATACTTCAGGTAATCCTATTGATGAACCATGGCAACCTATTCTTGGTCCATCATCAACTCCCAAGTCAGCGCACCGAGATACTTATGAAGAGATGCGTCATACTGCCAATAACTTTTATGATAAAGCTGACAAAATGATAATGGTGTCGATGGCCAATAGATTGATTAGTGCATTTGAGGCTTTCTTCGCAGCTAAATCCAATAATAAGAAACAACTTCGTGGTGGCAGTAGTTATGGACGAGTTAAGGTTCATGCTAAATTAAAATCATACAGTACACTCAATGACACCCCGTACTTGAATGTAACCTTTAGATTTTAGGAAGAGAATGCCTGAACATATGAAACTTATCATAATCACTCTCATCGTATTGTTGCTACCATCCTTCCTGTTGGCAGGCTCGATTTATAGTCCCACGCCTGTGATCGATGCGTTTGATGCAGCTATGTTTCAAAGTAATGCTTTATTAACAGCTGCACCCGATAAGGATGAATGGTCAGACGACATACAAACCGATCAAGGCGGGTCGAGGTCTGTCGGTGAAAAATCAATGTTTAAAGCGGCACTCTATTCTGCTTTAATACCTGGTGGTGGTGAATACTATCTTGGCAAACGTAAGAAAGCACGATTCTTCTTTGCTGTTGAAGCTATGACCTGGGCAAGCTATATCGCTTTTCGGGTTTATGGAGGATGGAAAGAGGATGATTATATTAATTACGCCTCAGTTCATGCAGGTGTGCAATTAGAAAATAAATCTGATGAGTTTCGGGATATGGTTTCATTCTACGATAATATCGAACTGTACAATACAGGAGGACGGATTATCGAATCAGGTCGTGACTACTACCCCGACACACCCGAATATCACTGGCAATGGGATTCTCAAGAATCAAAATCGACTTATCGTGATTTGAAAAACAGTTCTCGTGAAGCATACCATCGCTCTGAGTTTGTGGTTGGAATGGCAGTCCTTACAAGAGTGATTTCGATTATCGATGCAGTGCGGGATACACGTCGCATGAACCGTCGGATTGATTTTTCCAATACAGAAAATGACCAAAAGTTCAAACTGACATTGTCTCCTTTGAATTCAAAAACTCAGCTCAAACTTACATTGTTTACAGGTATGTAATTTTGTCTTTCAGGCGATTCATAATTGCAGGTATCTTTGGCATGCTGATTATAGCTGGCTGTTCGGGTGGACAAGTTGTTCCGTTAAAAAAAGAAAAGTCAATTGTTGGAATACCATCTGCAATTATTGTTGATACAATCATCGAAGGTAAAATCCTTGGACGTAATCTTTCCAGTCCTGCAGCTGTCGCTGTCGATAAATATGGCATGATCTATCTGGTGGATGCCGGCAACAATCGTATTATCAGCTTCAATCAAAGACTGATTCCAATAGCCGATCGAGGTGGGTTTGGTGGTGGCTATGGATCGTTCAATCGTCCCTCGGATATTGTGGTGGATAATACTCTGACTCTTGTTGTTACGGATAACGGTAACCAACGAATTGTAAAGCTTGATTCTAAGTTGAATTACATTGAAGAATTAAATCTGGTTGATGATGAAGACCCGTTTATGTTTGGCGATATCGCCGGAGTGACTGTTAACGAATATGGCGAAATTTGGATTTCAGATCGTTCCAATAACCGGCTGGCTTTATTTAACAATATCAGCAAGTTTGATAAATTCGTAGGCGACTTTGGTTATGGCGGGGGACAGTTGTATAATCCCGAAAAAATAGTTCGCAGTAGCAAAAGTAAATTCGCGGTATGCGATCCGGGTAATTCAAGAGTTGTTATCTACGACGAGTATGGAAATCATAACAGAGATTTAGTGAGTGAACAATTTACTCAACCGGTTTCGGTCGCATATAGTCGCAACGGTACGTTATGGGTACTTGATCAAAAGATATCTCAGGTAGTAAATATATCTGAGTCCGGGGAGCTATTGTATATCTCTGGTTCAGTTATACCGGGCGACAAGAAGAATTTACACAATCCCACCGATCTTGTTTTCTTAAGCGATGGCCGATTATTGATTGTTGATACAGGTAACAACAGGCTTGTTGTCTGCCGGGTGATATATGAGGGGTCATGAGGTTGATACCCGATGGCTCGCATAGCACAAAAAAATATAATAGTTTTAATATTACTCTTCATAGCTATATCGTCACGAATTTATGCCACTGAGTTGATCATCACAGGCAAAAAGCTAAATCGACAGATTGTCCTCTCATCACCAATCGTTCTAAATTCTGATTCGTTGTTCCTAAATAACAAATTACTCAAACGAGATATCGATTATCGCTATAATAAAGAGAGCAATTCTTTAGAGCTGGTTGGCGAAACTCACAATATAGAGGACACTCTTACCCTAAGATATTTACCGCTGCCCGGCTTTGCATCAAAGAGATACGGACGCAGTATTCCATCGGGTCAGTCATCGTCGAAATATGTAATAACAAAGAATCGAAATTCCTCACCCTATGCCTTTACCGGGAATACATTGTCATCGATAAAAATAAGTGGTGCCAAATCTGTTCGGCTCAACGCCAGAACATCGGGTGAATCAGATTTCGGTCAGTCGCTTGATTTAAGTATCAATGGTCAGCTTTCGGATTCTGTCTATATAACCGGCTCGATATCTGATCGTGGTTATGATCCAATTCAAGGCACTGCCAACTCTCAGCTAAGTGAACTCGACCGTGTTCACATGCGGATAACATCACCGCACGTATTGGCGAGCATAGGCGACATTCGCATAACCAAGAGCCCATTGGTTACAAGAGATAGAGATATAACAGGTGCATTTCTAAATCTGAATTACCCTGCATGGAATTTAAACGCAACGTTCGGAAGACCAAAAGGGCAGTTTAGAAATATTCATCTTACAGGACAGCAGAATTTTCAGGGACCTTATCAAATTAGTGAGGGAAGAGCTATTTCACCAATCGTCCCTGGTTCTGAATCTGTCTGGCTTGATGGCGTAATGCTTGAGAGTGGGGCAGGCAAAGATTATGTCATTGATTATCCACTCGGTCGTATCAGCTTCAATGCACAACACCCGATTGATGCACGAAGTCGTATTGAAATTGACTATGAACCTCTTACAACTGATTACCGCGAAGAGCTTGTCTCGGTTGGTGGAGG
>JAUVAR010000219.1 GCA_030591625.1 Candidatus Zixiibacteriota bacterium | reverse complement strand
GGTTGTCATGGGGGGGGAAGTTCACAGGGTGGACTAAACCTTGGAACTGTTACACACAACGATGTGATCACCGCTACCGGATCGACTACAGGTGGACTGGTTGTAGTTCCCAACGATGCAGCTGCCAGTACTCTATATACTCAAACTACTTCCTCTCCGCCGTTTGGCAATCAGATGCCTAAGGGGCGCCCACCTCTTACGACCGAACAACAAAACAAACTCCGGGATTGGATAAATCAGGGGGCAGCCAACAATTAGGAGAAGAGCCGGTGAGAAATAATATACTTTTTATTCTGGCCTGTACGATTTTTGCAGTGCCAACTTTGGCAGGGGAGTATAGCAGTGACATGTCAGTATCGGCTGACACAGTTTTCTTTCGCAGTTCTGCGAAACTTGAATTTATCGAAGGGGAAACAACCGACTTACAGGCAAGAGTCAGTTTTTATCCTGAGCAACCAGACAGTAATTTAAGCGGGATTATCCGAGTTGATTTGCGCACACTGCGTACAGGCATAGAAACCCGTGACGGGCATATGCGTGAGAATCATTTGCATACAGATAAATATCAGTACGCCTTTTTTGAAATTGAGAGTATCGAAAAATTGGATAGACCACTTCCATTTGATTCTATTTTGAATGTGACAATAAATGGTAAATTCTTCATTCATGGTGTTCATCGTAAGGTCGAGGCAAGAGCAGAAATTGTGCGCACGATGCTGTCTGATTCATCTGAGACGATTAAAATTAGAGCCTCATTTGAGATAAAGATCGATGATTTTGGAATCCCCCGACCAAAAGCACTATTCTTGAAATTAGCCAAGCAAATTGAGGTGGAAGTTATCTTTAGCCTGTTCAACGGGTTAGTCGGGGAGACGCTAGAATTGCCTCCTTGGCCGCTTAAAGATTAAGCGGAAATGCCCATAGCTGTAGCTTTTTTAGGGTTGCAACCTTTGAGTTGGATTACTATCTTGTTAGCAACGAAACAGAAGGATGTAACTTGGAAAACCGTGTACTTGAAATAGTCTTTTATTTGATAGATTACCTGCAGGATGAACCGGGTCAACCGGCCAATCTGGGTGAAATATCGACAGATCTCAAGGGTTTGGGCTATTCTGAGGAAGAGATCAAATCGGCCTACACCTGGTTACTTGGTCATATGCAGTCAAGCGGTGAAAATCTGTTTTCAAAATTCCCCGACAAATCAGAATCAGTTCGAATCATGACTCCTTCGGAGCGGATGCACTTTGAACCGGAAGCTTTTAATACTTTTATCAGGCTGCGTGCTGTAGGAATTATTGATGCTGCTCAGTTTGAGGAAATTCTTGATAGAATTTGTTTGATCGGGCAGAGACCGGTAGGTTTGGAGCAATTCAAGTTATTGGTTTCGATGATAGTCTTTGGCGACAAGGCCGGACATGAATTTGATATCATGCTTGATGATAGCAGTGATGATATTAACGACATAAATTAGAATGTCACTTTCCAAAAAGAAAATACTTATCGGAATGACGGGTGGAATTGCCTGTTACAAAATTCCAAATATTGTGCGGTTACTTACCAAAGCCGGGTCTGAAGTTCGAGTTATAATGACCGAAAATGCGACTCGTTTTATAACTCCTCTCACTCTTGAAACAGTTTCGGGTAACCCTGTCGCGATAGATATGTTTCCATCCGATGAATTTGTTGCGGTGCGACATATCGATTTGGCGAAATGGGCTGATCTGACAGTGGTTGCTCCGGCTACTGCGAATTTCCTCGGGAAGGCTGCTACAGGTATTTCCGATGATTTGCTTACGACGATCATTTGTGCAACTGACGGACCGGTCATGATTGCACCGGCGATGAACCCGAATATGTGGCAGAACAAAGTTACAGTACGGAATTTTGAATTTCTGAAATCTGAACTTGGGTGGACTACGGTTGGACCGGCGGAAGGAATGATGGCCGAAGATCAATGGGGTGTGGGGCGGATGTCTGAACCGGAAGAGATATTTGAGACGATAACACAATTCTTCTCTCAAAAAAAAAAGTCTTAAAGTCTCCTGAAACGAAAATAGCAAATAATCCTCTAAAAGATAAGAAGATAATAGTTACGGCGGGACCATCCCGCGAGGCTATAGATCCGGTTAGATATATCTCGAATCGGTCATCGGGCAAAATGGGGTATGCGTTGGCGCAGGTTGCCTCTGATCTGGGAGCCGATACTACTTTGATATCTGGACCAACTGCACTCACACCACCTGAGAGGATCATTTTTATATCTGTAGAAACGACTGCTCAAATGTTTGAGGCAACGAGTCTCGCATTTGCGGATGCGGATATTCTATTGATGGCTGCCGCTCCGGCAGATTATATCCCGGCTGAATATTCCAAAAGCAAATTGAAAAAGAGTGGTGCCAAGAGTTCGCTGGCGTTGAAACCATCAAAAGATATTATCGCATCGCTTGGCAGGAAAAAGAAAAATAATCAATTATTGATAGGCTTTGCGGTCGAGACAGATAATGATATCGCCAATGCGACTGCTAAGTTGGAAGCAAAGAATCTTGATATGATTATTCTCAATAATCCGAATGAGGCAGGGGCAGCTTTTGATCATGATACGAATGTAGTTACAATAATTCGTCCAGGGCAGGAACCTCTTAAGTTAGAATTGATGAGTAAAGCTGATTTGTCCAAGAAGCTACTTGAGTTCGTGGCTGCGATGTTGTAATATTAGGATTACCCCAAGGAGAGATAATGAACAATAAGCCGGTAGATTTACAACAGATGTTTCGCCGAGCCCTGTTAGCGCAGGTCGATATCGGTATGGATGAAATTGTGCTCGACCGTGTCGCTCCAACTGAAGGGATATCATTACAACCGGCCGAAACTCTCAACCAGACGATTCCTGTTGAAGTCGCTTTAAAAACCGAACGTCGGGCGGGACTTCCTGTAGAAATAACAAAACTTCCTGATTTTGATTCATTGAGCGAACACAAAGGTGCAATTTGCGAATGCCAGAACTGTGCACTCGGTGCAACACGCATCAGGTTCGTATATGGTGTGGGTAATCCGAAAGCTGACATCATGTTTATTGGGGAAGCTCCGGGCGCGGATGAAGACGCGCAGGGTGAACCATTTGTTGGACGGGCAGGAAAGTTATTAACTAAAATCATTGAAGCGATGGGGCTCTCGCGCGATCAGATTTATATCGCTAATATGCTCAAGTGTCGTCCGCCGGGGAATCGTGATCCGCTTCCTCAGGAAATGGATCAGTGCATGGGGTATCTTCGCGAGCAGATTCGTTTGATTCAACCAAAAGTAATCTGCCTGCTCGGACGAATTGCTGCACAGGGGATACTCAATACCAAGACACCTCTGGGGAAACTTCGGAATGATTGGCACCGCTTTGAAGGGATACCGGTTATTGTGACATATCATCCTGCAGCCCTTTTGCGGTTTTCATCGTACAAGAAAGATACCTGGGCTGATATGCAGGAACTCCTCAGGTTTTATAAAGAACTTCAATTAGCAGAAACAGTATAATGGCTCTCCGCACTCAGACAAATTCTCAGAACAGAAAACTTGAACCTCCTCAGGCTTTAGATGCAGAAATGGTTCTTCTCGGGGCTATTATGAAAGACCCGGAAGCGATCAACTCAGTCCTTGAACGCTTCGATGAGTCATCACATTTTTATTCTCCACGTCACAAGATTATTTTCGACGCAATGCTTACTCTTTATTCAAAAACTCAACCGTGTGATATTACAACTGTATCGAATGAACTTGATCGCACCAGTGAACTTGATCGCTGTGGTGGCCGATTGTATCTCGTTGAACTGGTTGAACAGATTGCATCGACGGCGAATGTTTTAAGCTATGCTGATATTGTATTGGAAAAATCGGTCCTGCGTTCGCTTATAACAGCTTCGCGCGGGATTGTTGAAAGCTGTTTCGATCAACAGCAACCTGTTGATGAATTGTTGGATATTGCCGAATCGCATATATTTAAAATTTCTGAAAAACGTCTCCGCAAAGGGTTTACATCACTAAAAGAACTTGTCACGCCAACTCTGGAAACGATTGAGGAGTTTCAGGATGGCGGTGCCGGTTTTGGTGTGCGAACCGGATATACTTTGTTGGATGAAATGACAACTGGTTTTCATAATGGTGATCTGATCATTGTGGCGGGACGACCTTCGATGGGTAAGACATCGTTTGCACTTAATGTTGCTGAGAATATGGCTGTTGAACACAATGTTGGAGTTGGTGTATTCTCGATTGAAATGTCAAAGCAGGCACTTACGATGCGCATGCTTTCAAGTGGAGCGAGAGTATCTCAGAAAAAAATGAGATCGGGTAAAGTAAATGACGAGGAATGGACGAAGTTGACAAGGTCGGCTCATCGTCTTAGCTCAGCTCCAATTTTTATTGATGACTCAGCGGCTCTTTCTGCATTAGAGATGCGAGCCAAAGCGAGACGACTAAAGTCTCAGCATGATATTGGACTTATTGTCGTTGATTATATTCAGTTGATGCATGGTGCCAGTCGTGTCGAAAACCGACAGCAGGAAATTGCCCAGATCAGTCGTGGTATGAAAGGTTTGGCTAAGGAACTCGATATACCGGTACTTGCAATTTCGCAGTTATCGCGTAATGTTGAACAGCGTGGCGGTAAAGACAAACGTCCGGTCTTGTCTGATTTGCGTGAGTCGGGTGCGATTGAGCAGGATGCTGATTTGGTTCTGTTTGTTTACCGGCCGGAAGTTTATTTGGCGCGTGAAGAGCGTGACCTTCCCGACAACCAGCAGTTAATGAACAAGGCTGAGATAATTATTGCCAAACAGCGTAATGGTGAAACAGGTGCGATTGATTTGACATTCATTAAAGAATTTACACGTTTTGAGAATCTTGCTCCAGGTCATCGCGAATTACCTCCGGGTGTCGAACCTGTTGGTGGCGATCAACC
>JAUVAR010000335.1 GCA_030591625.1 Candidatus Zixiibacteriota bacterium | reverse complement strand
TTGTTTCATTCATACAGCAAGTGCCATTATTTGTTCTGGAGTTGCATTTGCCATATCGTTTATTTCACCCGAAAGCTTACCTCGACGCATCACCAGAATGCGATCACAAATACCAAGCAATTCAGGCAGTTCAGATGATATAACAATCACAACTTTTCCCTCAGCTGCAAGCTTGCCAATCAATAGATAAATATCATACTTGGCCCCGACATCAATCCCACGAGTTGGCTCATCGAATATGATAATTTCTGAGTTTGTTTCGAGCCACCGTGCCAATAAAAGCTTTTGCTGATTTCCGCCGGATAGTTCTTCAGCTTTTTGATTTTGATGCGCCAGTTGAATATTCATGCTCGCAGAACGATATGCAAATCGTTCCTGTTCACATTTTTTGTCTATCCATCCTAAGCTCGACCATTTTGATAAATTTGTCAAAGAAAAATTATCTTTAACCGATGCGCCCAACACCAGTCCTTGTGCTTTCCTGTCTTCAGTCAACAGACAAAGACCATTCTCAATCGCATCATGCGGGTTCGATATTTCCAATCGGTTTCCATCTAAGAACAATATACCGCCGTTCTTCCGGTCAGCTCCAAAAATCATTCGTGCAACTTCCGTGCGTCCTGCTCCCATTAATCCTGCAATCCCCAATACCTCTCCCCTATGAGCTACAAATGAAATCTCTTTAATAGAATCATTTGAAAGCTTCCTGACCTCAAAACATTTCTCTGATATTTCACAAACTACTTTGGGGAATTCCTGTTCAATTGAGCGACCAACCATTTGTTCAATCAATTCAGTCCGTGAGAATCGCACAACCGGACGAGTATCAATAGTTTTTCCATCGCGCATGACAGTAATACGATCCGATATTGAAAGTACTTCATCAAGACGATGACTTATAAATATGACTCCAATTCCCTGACTCGTCAATTCGTTGAGGACAACAAATAGATGTGATACTTCCTGAGGTGACAAAGCTGCGGTTGGCTCATCCATAACAAGTACTTTTGCATCACGAGCAAGAGCTCGAGCAATTTCAACAATCTGCTGATGTGCTACCGAAAGTTCTGAAACAAGTCTGTCAGGATTGATAGCAGCACCTAATCGTTTGAGCAATTCAATAGATTTATTATGTTCATTACGATGGTCAAGCATTCCTCTGCGGCATTTCTCCTGACCAAGAAAGATATTGGCAGCGACTGACAAAGCAGGAACAAGCGTCAGCTCCTGATAGATTGTAGCTATTCCAGATAGTTGTGCTTCAAGGGGAGTTCGAAAATTAACTGCTCGCCCTTCAAATTTTATTTCCCCTTCGTCCGCCGATTGTACACCGGTAAGGATTTTAATCAGAGTACTTTTGCCAGCACCGTTTTCACCTACAAGAGCGTGTATCTCTCCCTTATTTAAATCAAAATCAGCAATACTAATAGCCTGAACGCCAGGGAATGATTTGCGTATCCCGACCATTTCGATCAGCCTGTTTGCTACACTCTTGTTGTTATCCACCATCCGATTCATGACATCCTCAATAGTAGAATCAGTTAGTGTCGGCCTTGGTAAAGAGATCACATTGGATTAAAATTTCCGACGTAGTAGTTCCACCCGACAGATAAGTTTTGACAGCTTCAATTGTTTTCTGTCCAATCAGCTTTGGCTGCTGGATCACATCTGCGTATAATTTACCTGCTTTGATAGCTTCGCGTGCTTCGGGGACCGCATCAAAACCTATTATCATGACACTTCCCGCCTTACCCGCTTTCTCAACTGCTGCCAGTGCCCCCAGTGCAGAATCATCGTTAATACCAAAAAATGCTTTTATATCAGGGTTTGCCTGTATCACATCTTCTGCCGTCCGAAATGCTTGATCTTTCACTCCATGTCCCGAAAGTTTTGCAACAATTGTTATGCCTTCATGCTTGGCGATCTCTTCTTCAAAACCTTTTACTCTTTGTATAACAGACTCCACCTCAGGATGATCTATGATTGCAATTTCCCCAATACCATTGATCGCTTCCACGACTGCCTGTGCGGCCAAACGTCCACCGGCAATATTGTCAGAAGCAACATGAGTAACTACTTTGACACCCTCAGCAAGACATGCAATATCAGCCGTGAACACAGGGATTCCTGCTTCGTTCGCAGCCTGGATCGCTGTGCCTATTGATTTGGAATCACATGGGGAGAGTACGATTGCATTAACTTTTTGAACAATAAAATCATTGATCTGATCTTTCTGTCTGGCAACATCAAATTCACCTGCCGTTATCAGTAATTCAAATCCAGCCTCATCAGCCGAAGATTGAAGTCCTGCCTCTAAATCCTGATAGAATGGATGAGTTCTTGTCAGTAATGAAACGCCAATAGTAACTTTAGCAATTTGTTTTTCGGCTAGTTCTGATTTCTGGCTATCTTCTTGGCCGGTGCATCCAAAATTCATTGCCACGAGGCAGAACGCCAGAATGATATTTGTCAATTTTGAGTATCGCAACATTCCATTCCCTCACTATCATATACGCACATGCCTGTCACACAGCGTTCAATAGATTATATATCATCTTATAGAAATAGTATAATCAGTCACTGTCGTATCTCAAAGTTAAACTGAACAGTTTCTGGCCATGACAATCGTTCTATTTGTACGATATATTAAGCTATAGTTGAAATAATTAGCACAACGATATATGCCATTGCGGGACAAAGTAGACTGTCACTATTTGTCACAAGCGATTGAGATATAAGCCAAAGCCCCCTTTGGTATTATTTAAATTAGTTACATTCGAACTACATTAGCTTACTTCATGTTCCTTATCCGATGCAAACCATTCGTAT
>JAUVAR010000035.1 GCA_030591625.1 Candidatus Zixiibacteriota bacterium | reverse complement strand
TTATCGCCGGAGCAGGTTTCACAACTGAGAAATTTGATAGGGATTACGATGCGCTCAAACAGGAGCCAATGATTAACAAGGGTGAAGTTGCCAAAATTTCCAATTTCGTTTATAAAAAAGATGTCGCAACCTTCGAATTCATTGAAGGTCATATCCTGCTACAACGATTTGTAGATGATCGTCCAACCTTAGCTCTATTCGTTGGCAAAGGGAAAATTACAATTGATATCCCATCACATACGGAACGTCGTTCGCTTGAAATGACAACCGGAGACAGCACGCTATCAGAAGATATAAAAGTTTGCTACATCCGCATGGGCGATGATCTTGACTTGCGACTAAAAGAACTGTTTGAGTTCAAGTCAGGTGGATTACCAATTACAAAATTCAAAAAGGCTAAGTCCGTTCAGGGTGAATTCTTTTTTAAACCAAAATTATATCATTGGCGTGATAACTACTTTCAGCTTCTTAGGTCGGCATACGATCGTTCGACAGATGGTTATCTTTTTGCCGACTTCAATGATTTTACGTTCTGTTTCGATCCTACTTTAGTTGAGGAAGTAGAAGTAGGATATCAATTTGACCAAAATTCTGAGACAACTGTTTCAGCAGTCAGGATGCAGCGTTTGGAACGGGGTATCAATGATGATATAAATATGTTTGATGTTAAACGCCCTCTATTACCAATCAAAAGTCATGCAAGTTTAGATTTATCGGGGGCAGATGGATATAGAATTGATTTTGGACGTGGCCGATTACAGTTGGTTATTAACAGAGACAGCACAAAATTCTTATCAACATTTCTGGATGAAGACCTCAAGTTAGATTCTGTGCTTCTTGATGGCAAAATTGTTCCGTTTAAAAGACGCAAGGGGTTTTCATTCACAGGCTTGATCCTCCCACGATATTTTTATTCCGGAGATACTCTTGAGCTCGATTTTTGTTTTCACAACAAGGATGGAGGTTACCCTCTGCCCTATATAGATGACAACGTACCGCACGAACACTCGTTCGAGATTCGCGGTGAAAAAGGTGCCGTATATTCTATGGACGGAGAATTCACTCGTGAACCAATGGAAGATGGCAGAGAAAGAGTCCTCTACACAATACCACGCATGGTTAATTCTGGTAACTATATGCGGTGGATAAAAATGCCAGACACAGCCTCCGAATTATCTCCCGGAGGAATTAAGCTAAAATATATTGGCAAAGAAGTCACAGATCGTAATTGGCTCAAAGCAGGCTTCAAAAGCACAATTGGAAGAGCTTTCGATTACATGATTAAAACTTTTGGGAATTTTCACAATATCAAAGAAAGCTGGATCTCTCGCACAGGCTTTTCACGTTATTCTGGAATTGGATGGTTAATGGTTCCGTCAGATAATGAGTTTGTCGAGCAGGGCGGATTTCACAGGCATGCCGGGCGTGCTGTAGCGGATCAGTGGTTTGATAGATCAATTAAATTAGCTGGGTGGCGGGATGATTGGATACAAAATTCCCTAACTGAGTATATGACCCTGATGTTTATCAAAAGTGATCTTGGTGAAAAACCGTATTACTATAATCTTACAGGTAAAAGACAGCTTATCAACAGGTACCGAAGAGACCATCGTGATGTACCGCTTGCAACAAGTTATCGCACGTCGTGGATTAAGTCTGGTATCAGAGGTGCATGGCTGTTTCACATGCTGCGCATCATGATGTATGACGTTAGTAAGCAGTCTGATGAAACGTTTATTAACTTCGTCAAGGAGCTGATGTTCTTAGCTCACATGCGAACATTTAACACCAAAGATTTTATCAAACTGACTGAAGAACATTACGGCAACTCACTCACTTGGTTCTTCGACCAATGGCTGTTTGGAACAGACTTTCCTGAATACGATGTAGAGTATTCAATTTCACAACAAGGCGAAGGGTACGTCATGGATTTCGATGTCAAAACAAAAGGTATCACAGAGAATTTTGTTATGCCGGTTGTGGTACGAGTAGATTTCGAAGCTGGTTCTGCATACATACGTCAACCGGTAGGACGAACAGAATTTAAGTTTACGCTTGGACCGTACGATCAAAAACCGACCGGTGCGTTCTTTAATGAATTCTTTTCGGTGATGGCCAAAGTAAACCAAAAACAAAAGTGACATCGTCACAAAGTGATATTATCAAAAGTGACATTGTCACAAAGTGATGTCATTACAAAAGTGACATGATCCAGAGCGAGCTACTAAACTTTCTCTGTTGTCTCAACGTGACTAATTGTTTCAGCCAGACGATTACGAGTTTCATCTGATACAGGGGCCAAGGATGTAGGGGTAGGGACCTCAGGTTTTATTTTTGCAGGCTTGGTCATACGAACACGTTTTTTCGCTTCTTCAAATTCGTATTTTACACGTCCAATATGTTCCCCATAGCGACTTGCCGCTCGAAGTTGTTGAACATTTTCATTGAGCGAACGTTCGAATTCTACAGGATCACTAAGCTGTAATTTCTTGACTTTGCGGTTTACTTCCGCCTCGGCCCGGGTGAACGCAATATCCATTTCATCTATCATCTGTGAACCGGAGATAGCAAGCACGATAACGATAAGATCAATTACCAAAGCAAACATGAGCGAAAAGAACGTAAGATTATCAATAGGATATAAATCCTGAATTACAAGCATCAACGCCTGTTGTCCATTAGTTGCTTTCTCTATATAGTTGGCCGGTGATGGAGGCGTTGGAAGATTGAATAACTGTCCACCTTCTATGCGACCAATTTCCGCAACCGGAAACTTCAAGTACGCTAAATTCACAATATCGTATTGTTCTTTGACCGATCCTTTGGTGTCGAGTTGCATAATGAACGAATCAATAATTCCAACGTAGGTGTTTACAGTCTCAAGATTATTCATCAAACGAGTTGATTCAGTTTCCAGGTAATTTGAAATTATCCCGGAACCTTTCCCCTGACGATAGCCAGTTCCCTGATGTTCTTTCCATGAGAGCACAGTTCTGCGAGCACCATCGATTATACTTTGAACGACAATATCGTTGGAACCTTCATCAACAACGGTTGCCCATCCTTTGTCCTGTTCCATTCTCAAAAGATCACCTGTTCTGGACAATTGGTAAGCACCTTTGTTGGAGGCTGCTTTGGACAAACGGGCGTATTCGTTAATTGCCGGAATAGCATCACCCGAAAAATTGGCACGAGCTTCAAGTGATCGCGTCTCTTCTTTTAGCGAGATATTAAAATTGGCGTACGAAAAGAAAACCGAGAATAATGAGGCAACCGAAAATACTGAAATATAGGCAGTCCGGTTCTGCTTAAAACGCATCAGGTTCCAGGCGACTCCAAGCATTGCCAGTTGAAGCCCGGCCGACCCGAGCAAAGCAAGCTGATTAGGCAGGAAAATCGCAAGCCCTGAATATGTTGTGAAAAAAGAGAAAATTGAGACAAGCAGAGTCCCGACATAAATCATAAGTGATGTCATATCCCGTAATCTTTTGCCAAACATAGTAGTCCCTCTTTTATCGTGTCGGATAATATCCGGATGGTATCGAGCTGTTTATCAAAGCTATATATAATTGTTATATCGGCTGATTGATAATCTATATGAGCCAGTTAAGTCTGAGTTGAGGGATTAATTGGCGAACTGAAGAAGCTCTATCTGGGCAAGGGAAGCGGTTACTGCATGTTCCACCCGCAGAATTGACTCACTTAGTTTAAAAGGCAAAAACCGACAATCCTTCATCAGACTAAGTTCAAAATCAACCCAGCCACCTTCAGGTCCAACCGCAAGGATAATCTCTTTAGCTTTGGAATTCCAGGCAGAAGAGAGAGGATTTTGAGTCCCCGGTTCAGGGAGCAATCTGAGCGATTCGGCCTCAGAATCAGTATAGTTTTCTCTGATAAAATCCTCAAAGAATGGCTTAAACTTTTGATGAATACTAACTGCAGGCATTCGGGTGATCATCCCCTGAGACATACCTTCAATCAAAAAACGCTCATAATTCTCCGGTTGAAGGAGCATTGACTGATAGTAGCTTTTCTCAACACGGTTAGCTCGTATCAAATGAATCTGTCTGATTCCAAATATCCCAGCGGTAATTAGAATTTTCTTGAGAGTTTGCGGACGAGGTAAAGCACAGATTAAATCAATTTGTATGGCTGCTTCTGGTTGAAGTGTCAGTTCAGAGGTTCGTATTGTAATCTTCTTGTTTTGAATCTGTTCGATTGTTCCCCTGCCAGATCTACCATTTAATATACCGACATTTAGAGACTCACCAACTGTAAGTTTCAATAAATTACGTATATGATCAGAACGATTGTCAGCGATGCAATACAAATCGTCATCAATCATGTCACTATGACTTAGTAATATTAAATTCATTGTGTACTCAGTAATACGGACTCCTTGAGTTCTAATAAAACTGATTATTGGTTATATCGCAACAGCTTCCAAAATAATATTCCTGAGTATAGAATTCATGAAAACAAGCTCATGCATCTTTTACGTATTGACAGGTTGGGGGATTTTTCTTCATCTGAATTGAGGGCACAGATTTTACAGCTATACGTAATTTATACAGAATAATGCCGTATTGCCGAAATTTCAACAACTGGCGATACTATCCATGTCGGGCAGGTAAAAGATTTTCAACTAGACCGAACAGGAAGTTCGGAAGACATTTGGTAAGGACACCTTGGACATGACAGCTTCACCTGCCCGATATATTTTTGCTCAGAAGCAACCGTCTGAAATTTCTTTTACTCAATACTCACCCCAAAATTAGAATCAAACACTGATGAGAACTATTCTTTTAGGAATGCTACTGAGTGTAACTTTGTCAGCATTCGTAAATTCAAAATCGATTACATTGAGTTGGATTGCGTCTGGCGATGATGGAATGGTAGGTACCGCCTATGAATATGATATTCGTTATGCAACTTTTCAAATAACAGATAACAACTGGAACCTTGCAACCAGAGTATTAAATGCACCAGTTCCCAAGATAGCAGGAAGCAAACAATCGATTATTATCGAAAACCTTGACTCAACAAAAGAATATTACTTTGCAATTAAAGCTGCTGACGAAGTGAATAATTGGTCACGTAAGTCAAGTGCTATTGCCAAAGTCTTCTACCCGGATCGTTGTATTGGAGAAGTAGGGAATGTTGATTGTGACAATGAAGAAATCGTTGATATTGGAGATTTGACAATTTTGATATCATGCCTTTTTATCGCAATGGATATTCTCCCATGTCCATTAGAAGGTAACATTGACGGCAACGCAGAACCAACAATCAATATCGGCGATCTCACGGCACTGATCGATTATCTGTTTATTTCAGGGGATGCACTCCCCAGTTGTCAGCAGTCTTGACTCTTTTCTGTTTGTAGTGTTTTCGCATTGAGACGGTGATCAATAAATATGATTCTGTATCAGAAAAATAGATTGTATTGAACATTTCTAAAGATTGTATTGAACGAATGTTATCAATCCTTCGTCATTATTAAAAGTCCCCTCGTAAACAACATTCTTATCTTTTAGAAGGAGGCACGGCTATGCGTAAATCAGCTATTGTCATTCTGCTCCTCCTCACCGGCATTACCCTTCATCCGCCGACAACAAACCTTCGAGCGTCCAGTACTGGACAAATCAAAGGAATCATTACTTCCGATTCAACCGGAGACCCAATCATTGGAGCTACAGTTATGATTGTGGGAACTGCACAGGGTGCCAATACCGACCTTGACGGCAGGTATAGTATTTTGCGAGTTTCTCCCGGGTGGTACAATCTCAAGATCACCCACGTCGATCACTGTCCTATGATTGTCGATTCTGTACAGGTTCTTGCCGACCTCACAACCGAACAAAATCTTTGCATGGTGAAAGCGACAACTGAACTCAATGAAATGATCACTGTTCATGGTCAACGTTCAACACTCGATATCTTCCAAACAAGCTCTCGAGCGAATCTCTCGCAGGAAGAAATTCAGACAAGGCCTGTAGCATCTGTTGATCAAATTCTCAAAAACGTGGCCGGACTTCAAGTGAACTGCTCAGGCGAAGTATTTATCCGAGGTGGACGTGCTGGAACGATCGGTTATTCCAATGGCAAACCTATATGCGATCCATTGGGAGGTTTAGGTTACGCTCATGGTGGATCAGCTATAGTAAACGGTCAACCATTCGATGCTATGTTCTTCAAACATTACGGAGTAACACCGTTTGTTGATACCGAAGATGACCATCTTTCGACTTTTGCAATCGATGTCGATGACGGCTCATTCTCTTTAACACGATCATATTTAATGCGAGGACATCTCCCTCCGCAGAAAGCAGCTCGTGCCGAAGAGTTCATCAATCATTTCAAGTATAATTACGCACCACCCGACCATAATGACTTTGCAATCTATGCAGAAGGAGCCCCGTCTGAGTTTGGCGACAAAAATGTATGGATGCTTCGTTTGGGTATCAAAGGTCGTGAAGTAAAAAGTGAAAACAGGTTAAGTGCTAATCTTGTATTTGTCATTGATATATCCGGTTCAATGGGTCGCGAGAATCGTCTTGGACTCGTCAAGAAATCTTTACTATTGTTACTCAACGAACTAACACCTTCCGACAGGGTTGGGATTGTAACTTATGGAAGCAGAGCATCGGTTGTTTTGGAACCAACATTTGCAGCAAATCATAAATTGATAAAAGCAAGAATCGAATCTCTTCGCACCGCCGGTGCCACCAATGCCGAAGCAGGAATTCGGATGGGATATGAAATGGCGGATAGAGTTTTCGATCAGAAGAAGATTAATCGAATCATCCTCTGTTCCGATGGTGTAGCCAACATTGGAAGAACCGGACCCGTTGCAATTCTGAGTGTTATCAAACCGTACGTCGAACGTGGCATAACTCTATCGGCTATTGGATTTGGAATGGGCAACTACAACGATGTCCTGATGGAACAACTTGCCAACAAAGCCGATGGTCAATATGCGTATGTTGATGATATTGATGAAGCGAAACGCATTTTTGTCGAGTACTTAACAGGTACCCTTCAGGTAATAGCTCGTGATGTAAAAATACAATTCGACTTTAACAGATCAACAGTCAAAAGCTATCGACTCCTCGGATACGAGAACCGTGATGTTAAAGATAAGGATTTTCGTGTTGATACAGTTGACGGCGGTGAAGTAGGAAGCGGCCACATGTGCACCGCACTCTATGAAATCAAACTCAAGCCAGGGGTTAGAAGTGGGTCTATTGGGAAAATATTCCTACGTTACAAAAGCCCCGATAAGAGTGAGGTTTTGGAAATCGCACGTACAGTTCTGGCAAGTTGTTTGCGTCCAAGTTTTGAGCAAGCAAGTCCTGACTTTAAGGTAGCGGTAGCAGCGGCAGAGTTTGCTGAAATCCTGCGTGGTTCATTTTGGGCCAAGGGTTCCAAACTTAGCGATCTACTCCTTCTTGCAACAGATAATTATCTATCTGCCAGGAATGACCAATCATTGGAATTGATGGAAATGATTATGCGAGCCCTCAAGTGCAAAGACTCCAAAGATAAGGGTTGATAGTTATTTATCTAAACAAATAGCCGGGTATGAAAGGAACAAACCTTTCATGCCCGGCCTTATTTTGCACTACGTTCTGATCGAATTACAATTTGAATCGTTCGACCATTTTGTTCATACTTTCAGCCTGTCGGCTTAATTGTTCGGCAGTGGCAGCAGACTGTTCGGCACCCTGTGCCGACTCTTTGGCTACAGACGATATCTGTTCGATACTGGTTGCAATTTCTGAGGATACATCAGCCTGTTGGCTTGATGAATTAGACAATTGCTCTATCGCATTCATTACCTGATTAGACATCTCAACTATTTTTGCTAAACTTTCACCGGCGCGATCGGCTTCTGATTGAGTTATCATGGTTGTCTTAAGTCCGCTCTCCATCGACTCGGCGGCGGTTTGAACGTTCTCCTGAATCTGTCCAACTTTAGCAGAGATCTCTTTCGTTGCCTGACCAGTGCGGTCGGCCAATTTTCGTACTTCATCAGCAACTACAGCAAAACCACGACCCTGTTCACCAGCTCTTGCAGCCTCGATTGCTGCGTTGAGTGCCAGTAGGTTTGTTTGGTCGGAAATATCATCAATGATACGCACCATATCGCTTATCTGTTCGGCCGAATCTGCCAGAGTAGTAATATTGTCAGATGTTTCACGCAGGCCGTCTGCTACTTCACCAACACTTGTAATAGTATTGTTGACAATTTCCCCGCCTGTAGCTGCGGTTTCAGCAGCGGAACGAGCTGTCACTATTGCACCAGAGGCATTATTCTTTGCTTCGGATGCGCTGACACTTAATTCTTCAATCGCCGATGCAACCATCTCAACCTGACTCGACTGGGCATTGGCACCATCTGCACTCTTTTCGGCACCGGCTGAAATCTCAGTTGATACAGAGCTTATTTCACGAGTGTTTTCTGCAACCTGAGTAATCATTGCTCGGAGATTCTCGACCATCTGTTTGAATGCAGAACCAAGAATATCACTTTTGCTTATTGGATTAGTTTCTATCCGCAAATCTCCGTCAGCAATCTTTTCTGACGCTTCGGCAAATCCACGAACATATAGAATCAAACTCTGAATAGCAGAAAGAAGACTTCCAATTTCATTCGATGAATTGATTTTAAGGTCGTTGGTTATATCACCGTTGGCCGCTTTTTCAAGTTCTTTTTGAACATCAGCAAGAGGTTGGAATACTTTCTTGGACAGCAGATAGATCAATCCAAAAATTACAAATAAGCCACCAAGAACAGATACAATCAGCCCGCCCTCGAATGTCTCGGCCAGATTGCTCTCGATGACCTCTTTTGACTTTATCATTTTAAGACCACCGAGAATATTTTCGGTATCGATATCGTGGCAATCCGAACAAGCTTCATTGTTCAAAAATAGTTTGTAACTGGTAATCGCAGCATGCCCATCTATCTCTGATTCTATTAGAGTATCAGATTGTGTCCTATAGAGTGTGCTCCAAATATTATCTTTCGATTGGAGACCTATCATCTCAGTTCGTGTTGAACGAGTTATTACCATGTTTGCGTCAACCACAGTAAGTTCGCTTACCATCTTTTCAGAAGTCATATGTTCGATAAGAGGTTGAATCTTCTCGTTCTCTCCAGAGAGCATGATGAGATTCATATTTTCCGCTACAGACCAGCGCAGTTCATCCATACTTGTATTATATAGTTCTGTCATTGCGGTCTTTTGTTGGATCAGGTTGCTTATAACTATTGTCGAAAACACTACGACAAGTCCGATTATGAGAAGTATTGTGATAGTAGCTTTTATCGAAAGGTTCTTAAGCATTTCTGGGCCTCAGGTATTATTCTATATTTGAATAGTATTAATGTTATCCCCTTATTTATCGGCTAATTTGCAGAATCCTGAAATATCAGCAGACTCAATGATAGGCACATAAAAGATGATGCCCCTGTCAGATAATTTAATTTCAAGATAAAGTGAAATATAAGACAAAAAAAACCGACCATTCTGGATTGGTCGGTTTAAGAATTTGGCTGGGATACAGGGATTCGAACCCCGATTTCACGGTCCAGAGCCGCGTGTCCTGCCATTGGACGATATCCCAGTTCAATTTAACATATCGGCACTCAGAGCCAGATATCTTATCCCTCTCCGAGCAGGAGCCAAATATAAGATTTTACAGAATGCAGTCAAGCGGAGATTTTAGGTTAAGCTAAACAGCTATAAACTGATGAAAAACAAGAGCTTCACCTTTTATAGTCACTTTGGCGCGCGAGCCAGTAAGCTCATTTCTCAAGCCCTGAGTCCTGCCCCTGCGGATCAGAGTATCAGAAGCAGAAAACCTGAGCCCCTCAGTTGTCAGCCTGATCGTAGCCGAGAGTGGCAGCACAGATAGTTTCTCATTTTTTTTCCCACGAATAGAGATGCTGGAATTATTAAGATACAAGATCTCTATTTTTCGGTTTACTATTCGTACCTTCGAACGATTTTGTCTGTTTGCAGAGCCAGCCAAGGTCAACATCATAATGTTTCCAGCAAAATGGTCTGCTTCACCAACCCCCGGCTGTACTATATCAATCACTTTGGGTTTCAACGAAAGTGCATGTTCAAAAGCGAGCTCGGAGTCAGTAGCGTTCTTGTCAGTTGGAAAACTTATAATTTTCGTTTTGGATGTCACCGACTTTTGTGCCGGTCCGATAGAATCAAAATCACCTATCAAAAGATCAGGAATGATTTTAGCCTTTTTGAAAAACCGATACCCTCCGTCAACAGCAATCTTGTATCTACCCCGACAGAGCGAACGATAAAAATTAAAATCATCCGACGCATAACGCCCACTCAAGAAAAGAATAATATCTTTCATCGTTTATCGAGTTCGAGAGTCATCCCGGCCGCACCGAGTAAAGCAGTTTTCTCTTCAATTATCACACCGACCGGCATGTCGGTTAGAAGCGTTTCCATTTTGCCTCGCTTAATAAATCGATTCATAAACTTCCCCTGCTCAAGAGCAGTAATAATCTGGGGAGCGATTATTCCACCAATATAAACACCTCCAAGTGTCATGCCGCGAAGTGCAAGATTAGCAGTCTCAGAGGCAAGACATTCAACAAACATCTCAAGCGTACGGGATGCAGTGCTATCCTTACCCGCTAATGCTTTTTCGATTATTGATAAAGGAACGTTGTCAGAACTTTCAATCCAATCGCCGGCTTTGCCACCCTGTGTATCAATAAGGAAATTATGAATCCGTTCAAGTCCGGCCAGTGAGAGCACATCCTCAACTTCAACAGCTCCCAGCTCAGAATAAATATATTCCCACAGCTCAGATTCTATTTGATTACCGGGTGAAAAGTCAGCATGACCACCTTCGGACGCATAAGGATACATCTGATCGTCAGCTTGATAAATCAACGCCTCGCCAAGTCCTGCTCCAGCAGCAATCAATCCAAGATTTCCATACAATTCCCGCTTGCCTTCGTTAATTGAAAAAAATCTATCGTTAGCGAGATGAGTCAACCCATGAGCAGTTGCAACAATATCATTGACCAGTTTAACTCGTCCAATTGAGAATTTACCTGATATCTGTTCACCAATAATATGCCAGGGAAGATTAGTCGTTTTGACTTCGTTCTTGATTACCGGACCGGCAACACCAAAACAAGCGATGTCAATACCGCTAACTTTTTTCTTCAAATAGAGATTTAGAATTGAGTCAAGATCGCGGTATCCCTTCGAAACAAAATGGGCATGATCGAACAGTTCAATCCGCCCATTAAAATCTTTAACCCGTGCAAGATCAACCCCTGCACCACTAATATATCCGGCCAGATAACTGGTCATATAATTTCAATCCTTAACTGGTAGTTACAGCTGTGCCTGAGGCAGCGACCATCAACATATTACTCGAACCCATCGAGATAGTTTCGTAATCGAGATCAACACCAATAACAGCATTGGCACCATAAGCACGGGCCTGCGCACACATCTCTTCGATAGCAATCTGTTTAGCTTTCCTTAACTCTTGTTCGTACGCTTCAGAACGTCCACCAACGATATCACGAATTGAAGCAAAAATATCCTTGAAAATATTAGCACCAAGAATTGCTTCGCCACTTACCAGACCATAATATTTCTTTATCTCTTTTCCTGAAATATCAGGAGTTGTTGTTACCAGCATACATACCTCCCGGTGTTTCTTTACACACCGTCAATTTGAATTTGCTACACAGTTTTTGTTTGCGACATAAGTGATTTGATCAAGCCTGCTACCGATCCGGCATCAAGTCCAAGTGATTTATACAAGTCATCCGAATTACCAGAAGGGGCATACCCTGTCACACCGAGCTTAGTCAACTTCGTATAATGTCCCCGTTCTAAGAGTGCTGAGCCAAGAGTTGTTCCAAGACCTGTCTTGACATTATGATCTTCAAGCACAACAACTTGATCATGCTCACCTATCATTTTCAAATCAACTGCATGAATGTCACACCAATCAGAAACAGCAACAAGCGATACTCGCAAACCATCTTTGCTAAGCTCTTCCCACGCCCCAAACGCCTGTGTCATCATATTGCCTGCTGCAACCAAAATAAGACCGTCACCTTTGCGAATTGTTTCCATCCGTCCATAACGATAAGTGTAATCTTCGCCAAACAACGGCTTGCCTTTTTCATCTGTCAGGATCGGACAAATTGAACGTCCCATCACCACAGCAAAATTACCCGGCTGAGTCAGCGCATATCGCACGACCCGATCAGTCTGATTCGGATCGGCGGGTGTAATAAGTTTCCAACCGTATGTAGAATTCATTAGTGCAAAGTAATCAATGCACTGATGGGTCTTGCCATCTTCACCAACGTTGATTCCAGAATGAGTGCAGAACAATTTTAGATTCGTATGGTTGATATCGTTCAAACGAGCCTGGTTATATGTTTCGACCATAGCAAACATTCCAAAGTCAGCCCAAACAGACACAACACCTTCAGTCGAAAGAGAGCCGCTGGCACAGGCGGTGTGATGTTCCGTGATACCACACTGGAAAAAATTATCGGGATACTTTACTTCGAACCCATGTGTCTTGACCGATTTCGAAAGATCACAGTCAAAGACCGCCATGTGGAAATCATCACGATCAAAGTTAGCATCAGCAACAGAGACAAGAGCATTCCCAAAAGCAGAACGATTATCTTTCTTATCAGTTACACTATATTGAATTTCATCGCCTGACTTTACGTCAGGATATTCTTTAAGTTTTACATCAAACGCCTCAGGTGGACCAGCTTTGCGTCGTTCCAATAATTCATCAAGATTATTTTCAACGCCAAGTTCTGACAGAGCTTCACCCAAACGATCTTTCGAAACTGCGGCGCCATGATAGTTCTCATCATTTTCCATGAACGACACACCCTTGCCCATAACAGATCGTGCCAGGATCATATACGGAGAGGTTTTGTCGTTACGGGCTA
>JAUVAR010000236.1 GCA_030591625.1 Candidatus Zixiibacteriota bacterium | reverse complement strand
TCAGGAACGAAAAGGAATTTTCGTTCAAGCTGAAAACAATTGAATTAGGTGAACTTCAAGGTGAAGATTTTGAATGTCCTGACTGGGGTTTTACAGTTAAGGGAATTACTCAACAGATGCAGATTGAAAATCGTCTTGATGATACTGTAGGTGTGATGGTTACGGGAGTGAGACGAATTCGTGGAGGAAGTCTTACCGGGTTGCGACGTGGTGACATTATTTCTTCTGTTAACAGATCAATTATTTCAGGATTGCCTGAATTTATAAAAGTGTATCGGGAGCAGGTTGCTTCAAATGTTGAGAAAGTCATTCTCCGAATTAATCGAGGTGGATCAATGAGGTTGCATTCATTGAGAGTTGAAGATTTTAAGGAGGGAGAAGAAGATGAGGAATAATATGTCAGCTTTCTTTGCAAGACTAATTGGTTTAGCGGCAGTATTGGTGTTTTTATCACCTGCTATCAAAGCACAGGATTTCGATTACACCCAACTTGGTACGCAGGTAAATGAGTACACTGTAATTGTGAAGGTTAAGATTTCACTTTCATTTGGAACTCATTCGAATGAACGGGAAGATCGTATTCTTGGAACTGTTGTCTCTGAGGATGGTCTGGTGCTTTTCGATGGATCAGTTCTTGGGCAGGATAATATATTTTCGGCTTTATCTGGTGTTGATGTTAGAACTCGTCCAAAGAAAGTTACTGTTACAACTCTTGATGGCAAAGAATACGATGCTGAGTTTGTAGGGTCGGATCGTTTTACTCAGTTGGCTTTTGCACAAATCAAAGATCCTAACATTAAGCTAAACTATGTTAAATTTGCAACAGGAAGCAATTTTGTGATCGGTGAATGGGTAACTCTTTATAACCTTTTGCCTGAGTTTGTAGCACCGCCGTTGTCTGCCGATATTGGAATGATTACCGCAAATGTAACATCACCAGAAGTGATACCATTGACAGTAGGTTTCTCCTCAATGGAAGCTGGCTCAGTTCTTTATAATGCAGCTTTAGAGCCGGTTGGTGTTCTTGGTTTGGTAATGGACCCATCGAACGCCCAAACCGATGCAAGTGGTCTTATCGAATCGTTTGGTGACTATCAGGTAACGTTGATGGGGATCATTATTGGTGAGAGGTTAAACAGAATGATAGCCGACCCACCACACAAAGGTAAGATAGACCGTGCCTGGCTTGGGATATCACTTCAGGCATTAACTGAGGATATTGCAGAATTTCTAAATATAGACGCTAGTGGTGGAATCATAGTAAATGATGTTATTGCTCGTTCTCCTGCTGATCAAGCTGGACTTGAGGTTGGTGATGTGATTTATGAGCTAAATGGTCAGGCAATAGATGTTGATAAGGAAGAAAAAGTCCCGATATTCCAGCGGAAAATAGCTGAAATGGGCTCGGGGACCAGAGTTGAGCTTTCGGTGATACGGCCGGGTGAGAATTCCAGCGAGGCAATTTCAATGGAGGTTATGCTTGAAAAAGCACCATTGCCACCTTCGGAAGCTCCAGAATTTAAAAGCACTCCGCTTGAATTTACGGTTCGTGATCTTGTCTTTGCTGATTATATGAGACTGAATCAGGAAACAGAATCATTTAAAGGTGTAGTCATTTCTGAAATAGACCCAGGCGGTCCGGCTCAACTTGGTGGACTCTGGTATGGTGATATTATTCAGAGAATCGGTGATAAATCGGTTTTTGATGTCGAAGAGGTAGAGTCAGTTCTTACAACTCTTGAAATGGAAAAGCCTGAAGAAGTGATATTCTTTGTTTGGCGCAACAATAAGACTATGTTTGTAAATATCAAGGCGGACTGGAAATAGTCCGCCTTTTGGGGCTTTCAAAAATCGCTGTTCTCTAAATCCTAATAATTGAGCGCTATTCTCATCTGTTAAGTATTTGATGAGTAATGAGTTAAATTATTCTTACAGGTTCAAAAGAACTCTCTTTATTACATACCTATTTATTTATCAGGCAAATATGCAGTCATTTAATGCCTAATGTGAAAACATATTCATATTTTCAGGTTTTAGATTATATTAAAAATGTCTGCTCATTTGTTGAACAGGAATTAGTTCTGTGCGTATAACTCTATGTCCTGTCCGAAGTTCATTTACCTCAAATTGCCTTAATTTAACAAAATGGCATTAAAGAAAGCGAGCAATGATGACGGCATACTCTTTGCCTTATGAAGCATCAGCAGATGAAAAGTTAATCGAATCTGCTATTGGAAATGGAAAGAAAGAATTGCTTCGATTGAAAGGTAGTAGGGTTAACCAAATGAAAAAACTGATCACTATGATTATGATGATCGCTCTGGTATTAGTAGCCGGGTCGAGTTTTGCTCAGGGTACAAAGATCAATGCTTTAGTGTCTGTTGATAATGCATTTGTAGAGGCGGGTGAACAATTTAGCGTAAAAGTTAGACTCTCCAATAACTCTTTTGCGCTTGGTGCTCTGGATATTCCGCTAAGATTTTCGAGTCCGGACCTTACACTTGACTCGGTTTCATTTGTAAGCTCTATATCTGTGGAAAACTTCCCTGCTATGATTGGAACGATTAATCAAGTCCAGGCTGTCCGTATAATTTATCTTCCTGAAGTCACCAGCCCGATTCCGACCTTATCTGCAAGTCAGGCTGTATTGGGTGAGCTGTTTTTCAGTGTTGCTACTGACGCTGCCCAACAGGTGATAACAATAGATTCTGTTTACGAGACAACTATTCCTCAGATTATGCTTACATTCTCAAGTACAACTGGTGAAACCACTTATCTTCCGAAATTTGAAATAGGAACAATTACAGTAGGTTCTCCTACTGCTGTTGACGATGATAATGACGGGCTTTTGCCAAATAACTTCTCTCTCGGTCAGAATTACCCCAACCCGTTTAATCCAACGACTAGAATAGAGTTTTCGATTCCACAGGCGGGTAATGTATCGGTTGAGATTTTCAATGTTCTGGGTCAAAAAGCGACTTCTTTGGTAGATCGTCAATTCTCGGCCGGACAACATATTGTCGAATTTGATGCTTCTGAGTTCCCAAGTGGAATATATTTCTACCGTTTAAAGCATAATCAGGGGACTCTTACTAAAAAAATGGTGCTTATGAAATAAACCATTTCCTATAATATGCCGATCAATACAGGGATAGCCAATTTAATGGCTGTCCCTGTTTCTATTTAGGGAAGGCTTATGAGTACTGCTACAGTTGAAAAAAAACAAGTTCGAATCGGAGACTACATCCTGACAACCAAGATCGGTCAGGGTGGAATTGCTGAAATTTATAAGGCTCGTCAAGAATCATTAAATAGAGACGTTGCTATTAAAGTGCTGACCAGCAAACTATCATCCGATGATGAACTGGTTAGACGCTTTGAACGTGAATCAATAGTTATTGCATCGTTGAATCATCCCAACATCGTTCATGTCATTGATAAAGGTAAAGCGGGTAATCGGTATTATTTCGTTATGGAATATATTGATGGTACCTCACTTCGGGAAGTAATAGACTCTAAAAAAATAATGCTTCAAACGAAGATGGAAATGATCACTCATGTCTGCAAGGCTTTGGACTATGCTCACAAGAATGGTGTAATTCATAGAGATATAAAACCTGCGAATATTCTGATCGACAAGCAGGGGAATGTCCGAGTAGCTGATTTTGGAATTGCACAGATTGTGGGAGCCCCCGAAACTGAAATGACATCATCTGATGTAGTGATGGGGACGCTTTCATATATGTCGCCGGAGCAAAAAATATCATCGACTAATGTTGATCAGACGACTGATCTCTATGCGCTTGGAATAATTATATACGAAATCCTGGTGGATAGAAAACCATTGGGACGATTCAAACTGCCGTCAGAAATTGACAAGAACGTTAATCCTAAATATGACGAAATTGTTAAGAAGTGTCTTGCTCAGGAAGCTAAGGATCGTTATCAGACTGCCGCTGAGCTCAAAGATGCTATTTTGGGCGTGATGGGTGGTAATGGAGCGTCAAGTGACAGTTCGGCTGAAGAGTTTGCTGTACGTGGTTCAGAATCATTTATGGGGAAGTGTCGTTATCTTGATACAATCAGAGAGACTAAATTCTCATCGACTATACTTGTCGAAAATATGCTGAACAAAAAGCTATATGTTATTAAGAAGCACAGCAGGGGTGAAACAGGTCGTAAAGAAGCTAAATTGCTGACCTCGCTCAAACATAAGAATATTATTAATATACTTGGTTCGGGTGGTGACAAGAAATCTACTGTTATTATTTCTGGTTATGCTCAGGGTGGTTCTTTGGCTGAGCGCATGGTTCGCAAGTATAAGTGGGAAAAAGCGATGGAGATTACGCTGGAGATTTCGTCCGGACTCGACTTTGCTCACAAAAACAATATAACTCACGGTAATTTGAGACCCTCGAATATTCTTTTCGATGAATCAGAAGAAATCAAAATATGTGACTTTGGATTACCTCAGCACTATGATGCCGAAGGCAAGAAAAATTGGTATGCTCCACCGG
>JAUVAR010000092.1 GCA_030591625.1 Candidatus Zixiibacteriota bacterium | reverse complement strand
TGTCACCTTTCGTTTGAAATTTTCAATTGAAGAGGTGAAAGGTCTGAGATAAAATTAGAAAAGGGCCAAGTGGCGAAGAACGGTAAACAATTAGTAATGATAAGCACTGTAACTACTGACACCAAACGCATCTCACGCTGTGCGGTTTGCAAGATAGATTTAAAGGGAAGGTTTGTCTTTGTTGATGATCTAACAGCTGACCTCCTCGGATGTACCAAAGAACAATTGTTTGGTCAGAACATAACAGAATATTTGGACGATAGGGATCATGAAATTGTTGAACATATGTTGGCGACGGGAAGCCATTATGAAACATTCTACGATTCAACCTGTTTAAAATTCAAGCATAAATCAAATCGAACTATTAAAGCAAGCGTTGTCGTTTCATTGAATTTTATTGCTGGTAATCCGGTCAATTTCCAATTTATCATCAACTCGCATGCTTTGGTCAATGAGCTAAAAAACGGCAGTAATACTGTTTCGCAATCTGATGAAATCTTTGAACGATTTGTAAATGAACTCCCCGTTGACGGTCAGGAACCTAATTGGACTCAACTGTGTGAACGCTTAGTCGAATTGACTCGTGCTGAAACAATTCTCGTTTATGATTTAACTGATGATAAATTTGATCTCATTGAATCTTTCCATGATGAGCTAATAGATGCTGTCCCACCGATTAGTAAACTAATTGAACAGGTGGCAGAGGATGGAAAGACTTACGATCCGACCGATGATGATTCTGTCCGTATAGCTATTGAACTAATCGGTACAGCCCCCAATGAGTTTGTATTCAAATTGAATGGATCAAATAGTTCGTTTCTATTGCGGGTCATTGCAAATTCAGAAAAACTTGCCGAACTCGATTCGAGTATGGTAAGGTCTTTGAAATCAGCGACGAAACTAATTGAACTCTCATTGTCAAATTCAAGAAATAATAATTCTGATATACGATCAGGTGGCTATAGTTCTCTTGCTGAAATTCTAGGCAGAGTTGATGTCGGCTTTCTTCAGATTGACCCCGAAGGGCGAGTTGTTGCTCACAATCAGAAATTGGCTAAGCTATTCCCCAAGCAGACAATCCCCAACAATATTGAAGATATCAAAGAGCTATTGAGTCAGAATAACAGCACGGATACTTTAGCGAGATTTTCAATGTTGGCAGAAAGAGTTGCATCGTCAGATGAGAATAGCACCGATGAACTGTTAATCAATGTGCCTTCTGGGATAGCTAAACGAATTATTGCAATAGAGACCAAAGAGCCTGATAGCTGCCAGTTGCTATTTATTCCGATGGCTGAGAAACGTGTAAGTCGAATACCTTATGACAACATATCAAAGTTAGTAAGTTTCCTCTCTGAGTCGGCACAATCTATTGGAGCAATTGGTGAGAAACTCGCTCACGATTTCCATGGAGATCTTACAACCAGTGGAAACATCAGCCTTCAGTCGATGCTGAAACAAACAAATTTACTAAGGAATATGCACTCCCAGGCGGCAGCATTTATTCAAAGTGGCAAACCTGATCAGGCTGAGCTGACAGACTTGAATCTTTTATTTAATCAAACAATCGAAGAACTGCAGAATGAATATCCGACCAAAACTGTAACTTGTGAAGTCAGTAAATTACCCAAAGTAGTCATATCCAGAAAGTCTGTTTCATTGATAATACGTAATCTTTTAGATAATTGCTTCAGACATGCAACTGGTAAATTGCATTTGAATGTAAAAGGCTCTCACGACCAGGGTTATTTGAATTTGGAAATTTTAGACAATGGTAGCGGAATTACAAAATCAGAATTAGGTCGGTTATTTGATCTTGAAGTTGCGCTTAGACGGAATCTGTCAAAAGGAAGACCGCTTGATCGAAATCTTGCATATACGCGGATGCTTGCAAAGCAGCTGGGAGGTTCGCTCAATGTGAAGCAGAACAAACCTTCTGGTTTGCATGTAAGAATAAAACTTCCGATTGACCACAATAGATCAAAAATAAATTCGTAGAGTAGCAGGGACTACAAAGTGAGTAATGAAGCACACAATATATTGATTGCTGATCAAAATCGGTATCATGCAATGTTGATTGAGAAAGAATTGCAAAACCGTCTCTCTCAAGTTTCGACAAAAGTCTGCTCAAATTCTAAAAGTGCATTCAACGATCTCAAATCAGGTAAATATGAAGTAGCGATAGTTGACTATTCTATGCTTCTGGATGAAAGCAAGATTTTAGTCTCAGAAATAAGATCAGAGATACCTGAATTGCCAATCTTAGTTACTGCACCAATTGCTGAAATTCATCCCGATGTTAGGCATAACAATGATGGGATGGTTGGAATCGTTTTGAAGGATGCTACCTTTCATATTCTAATTCAGCAATTGATTGAAAATTTAATCGTTCATGGCAGCTTTAATGGTGTCGGTCGCAAATTTAAACCAAGACTTTCCACACGACGCAAAGCTGATATGATTAACATCATGGCAAGCACTCTCTCACATGAGATAAATAACCCACTCATGGCAATTTTGGGTATTTCAGAACTTCTGCTCGATTCTTCAAAAGTGACCGAATCTACTGAAATTCATGAGAAAATCAGGATAATTCAGGAGTCTGCCGTCAGAATAGAGCAGACTGTGGCCAATTTGGCTCAAATGTCACGACCTATACTCAAATCAACTGTAGCAGGTAACTATATTGATACCAGCGCAATGTCTGATAGCTCAGATAAAGAGAATAACTAAATTGAGCAATAATTGCGGTTGACTTTTGGCCACAAGTCTCTATTTTTCTGCCTTAATTCTAAGATAGGTGAATTATGAATTCGATGACCGGGTTTGGTCGGTCGGTGGCAAGTACACCGCTTGGCCGAATAACAGTTGAAATTGCGTCTGTCAATAACCGTTTTCTTGAGATGTCCTTCAGGCTTCCGCGCCCTTATGTTGCGCTCGAACCATTAATAAGGGAATATCTTGGATCGGTACTTAACCGTGGGAAACTAAATGTCTTCGTCGCTATCGACGAAGTAGTGAGTTCTTCTGATAGATATACTATTAATGATACAGCTGCTAAAGCATATCTGAAAAAGCTTACTAAAATCCAGAAAGAGCTCAAGCTCTCCGGTGAAGTTTCAATCTCGGATATTATCAGTCTGCCCGATGTTGTCAGGACTGAGTCACTTGAGATTGATATTGAGGCAGCATGGAAAGTATTTCATCAGCCTTTAGAAAAAGCTGCGGCTGTTCTTATCAAAATGAGAGCACGCGAAGGCAAGGCGATGGCTGTTGATATGAAAGGCCGACTCAAAGAGATGTCTGGCCTCAATAAAATAGTTAAAACGAAAACGGCCGATTCTGTTAAGTTTTATTCTACAAAACTCCATGACCGAATCGAAGAATTGCTCGGAAATACACTAAGAGATAAAACCCGACTTGAGGAAGAAGTCGCGATTTTTGCCGATAAAACTGATATTTGTGAAGAAGTTGTCAGGCTTCAGACTCATATCGATGAGTATAAATCAGCGATGAAATCTCCTGAGGCAGTTGGTCGCAAGCTCAACTTTATCCTGCAGGAAATGAACCGCGAAGCTAACACAATTGGCTCAAAATCAGCAGATTTTGGTATTTCGGCGACTGTTATTTCGCTCAAAGAAGAAATAGAAAAACTGCGCGAAATGATTCAAAACGTAGAATAGATATCTGAGATATATGGCTGCTACTAAAGGTAAAATTGTTATAATATCCTCTCCGTCAGGTGGCGGAAAGACATCGATTTGTAGAAAATTATTGACCTCATCTCAGAAAAGAAAAGGTTGGCAGTTTTCAGTCTCATATACTACTCGCCGGCCCCGACCAAATGAACGAAACAAAAGAGAGTATCATTTTGTTAGAGATAGTGACTTTGAGCGTCTTGAAAAAATAAATTACTTCGCCGAGTCGGCGCGTGTACATATATATAGGTATGGCACTCCCCGTGGCCCGATAGACCGTGTTATTAAGGGTGGTGGAGTTATGATTCTTGATGTTGATGTCCAAGGTGCCAAGTCGATTCGTGAGGCTTACCCTGATGCGATAGCTATATTTATCGCTCCGCCGTCGCTGGCGGAACTAAAGAGACGGCTCAAGGGAAGAGGGACTGAAACGGCAGCACAGAGGCGGATGCGATTTATGACTGCCTTGAAAGAGTTGAAGCAGTTCCGAAAATATGATTTTGACTATTTAGTCATTAATAAAGACCTTGCTACAGCCGTCAGTCAGGTCAAGGCAATTATTGAGTCAGACTCTTGTCGGATCGAAAAAATCGGCAAGGAACAAATGAAGAAGATAACAGGTTAGATAAATTCTACTCGAGGTATTTGTTATGATGAGAAAACTTTCGATGGAGCAGTTAGACAAAGTAACCAGAAATCGTTACGAGGCGGTAATTATCGCATCCCGTCATGCCCGTCACCTAAATTACAAACGACTCGCACGTCTCGAACAGCGCGAAGCTGGCGCAGAGGTGGATATTGAGGCCAGAAAAATTACTATGGTCGCATTAAAGGATGTGATTGATGGTAAAGTTAAGTGGGAAAAAGCCGATATCGAGTAATTATAGACTGAAAATTTATACTCACACAGGAACATTGAATGGCCAAGAACATTGTTATCGTTGAGTCTCCAGCCAAATCTCGCACCCTTGCACGGTTCCTGGGTAAAGACTTCGACATCGTCTCAACGATTGGGCATATTATTGATCTGCCAAAATCAAAACTCGGAGTGGATGTTGACAACAATTTCCAACCTGACTATACCGTTATTAAAGGCAAAGAAAAGGTTATTGCCGAGCTTAAGAAAGCGGCAAAGAAAGCTCAAAACGTCTATCTCGCACCTGATCCGGATCGCGAAGGAGAAGCGATCGCATGGCATGTGGCCAACTCCCTCAAGGGGACCAAAGGAATCAATGCGAAATTCTTCCGTGTAACTTTCAACGAAATTACAAAAACTGCTGTCACTACCGCTATTGCTAACCCTCGTGAAATTGACATCGACTTGGTTAATGCACAGCAGGCAAGAAGAGTCCTTGACCGCCTGGTGGGATACAAAGTCTCTCCATTCCTTTGGAAAACTGTTGCAAGAAATTTATCGGCCGGTCGAGTTCAATCGGTTGCGTTGCGTCTTGTTTGCGAGCGTGAAGCTGAAGTGCTTGCGTTCAAACCTCAGGAATACTGGAATATTGCAGCCGAATTAAATGCCGATAAAAAAGCTGTTCTAAAAGCTAATCTATATAAAATTGATGGTAAGACTGTCGTAAAAGCAGGTGAAGCCGGCAAGACCAAGATTACTATCGAAGATGAAAAGACTGCCAAGAAAATTTTAGCTGAACTGAAGAAACATAAATTTATCGTTTCCGAAATCAAGAAATCGAGTAGGATTCGACGCTCAGCTGCTCCGTTTATTACTTCGACTTTACAGCAGGAAGCGGCCAAAGCATTCGGTTATTCTCCAAAACAGAAAATGTCTATCGCACAGAAATTGTACGAAGGTATTGAAATCGGAGATGATGGCCCGACCGGTTTGATAACATATATGAGAACCGATTCTACCCGTATCGCTGATGAAGCTCTGGCGGCGGTGCGTGAACTGATTCAAACTGAATTTGGAGATGAGTATCTTCCGACCAAACCGAATATCTATGGCAAGAAGAAAGGCGCGCAGGATGCTCACGAAGCAATCCGACCATCTTACACAACTTTGCCGCCGGATAAACTTAAGAAGAAGCTCAAACCACAACAGTTGAAGCTCTACACTCTGATCTGGAATCGCTTTGTTGCCTCCCAGATGGCGAATGCAAAGTTTAATTTGCAGACAGTCGATATCACCGCTGGTGATTATATCTTCCGTGCAACTGCCCAAACTCAGGTCTTTGATGGTTTCTTGAGAATTTATCAGGAAGCGAAAGAGGATGACGAAAGCAGCAATGGTAATGGACCTCAAACTTTGCCACCTATGAAAAAAGATCAGGAACTTAAGCTTAAGAAAATTGATCCAACTCAGTCATTCACCAAACCACCACCCCGATATTCTGAAGCTATGCTGGTTAAGCGACTTGAGGCTGACGGAATCGGACGACCTTCGACTTATGCGACAATCGTTTCAACGTTAAAAGATCGCCAGTATGTCGAATCGGTTGAACGTAAACTTCGCCCAACTGACTTAGGTGGGGCAGTAAGTAAAATATTGGTCGAGCATTTCCCAAATGTATTCAATATTGAGTTCACAGCTAATATGGAAAAAAATCTTGATTCAATCGAAGAAGGCAATGATGATTGGGTCAAAGTGATCGGCAACTTCTATAGTCCGTTCATTGAAACTCTCGATGGACTCAAAGACAAAGAATCCGAAATAAAAGCATCACTGGTCGAAGAAACCGATCAGGAATGTGTTAAATGCAAAAAGAAGATGGTCATTAAGTGGGGTCGCAATGGCCGATTCCTTGCCTGTTCCGGTTGGCCGGACTGCAAATCGACCAGACCGCTGCCCGAAGAAGAAGCAAAGAATCGTACCGACGAAAAATGCGAAAAATGCAATTCCGCTATGGTTATCAAAACTGGTCGGTTCGGACGGTTTATGGCCTGTTCTGGTTACCCCGACTGTAAAAACACCAAGCCGATTCCGGTCGGAGTTAAGTGTCCAAAAGAGGATTGCAGTGGTGATGTGATTGAAAAACAATCGCGTAACAAAAGGCTATTCTTTGGCTGTTCGAACTATCCTAAGTGTGATTTTGCATCGTGGGATCGCCCTGTAGCCAAAGCTTGCCCGGTTTGTAAACATAGCTATATGCTCGAAAAAGTGTCCAAAGCTAAGGGTGAATTTTACAAATGCCCCGAATGTAAGCACCAGGAAAGCAAAGTTATGGTTCCTGAGGAGGCTTCCTCAGAAAAGAGTTCCGAAACAAGCTGATAGATTAAGAATTTTGGAATTGAGCTTATAAAGCCGGCCCGACGACTAATTGAAAAGTCGTTTGACCGGCTTTATCAATTTCGATATGTTGTCTTAGTATGTTAACCAAAGCACTTGATAAATTCATAGAAGAACTCAGTACCAAACTGGGCCGATCTGAGCTAACGATTGACTCATATCGTCGTGATCTGAAACCGTTTGTTAAATACCTTTGTGATCACTACGACAAGCATCCATCAAGCAAAAAGAATGACCCCCTCCTGATGCGAATCTATTTACGTGAACGAAGTACTGCCGGTCTCTCGAATCGTTCAATTGCAAGGTTCTTGAGTGCACTTTCGAGTTTCCAAAAATTCCTGACTAATCGTCCGGGTGGAAAAGAATATTTATTCAGTATTCCGAAGATCAAATTCCAAAGCAAACTTCCAGACTTCCTGCCACAGGCAGAAGCGGTTGCACTTATCGATGAAAAACAATTGCCTCAAAACAGTGACAAGTTTAGTGCATGGCGTGATTATGTTATTGTCGCTCTGATCTACGTGAGTGGGATGCGACGGGCCGAGCTGGCAGATCTGACAATCAAGAATGTCGATCTTGCTCGTGGGCTTATAACTGTCACAGGCAAAGGTAACAAACAACGAGTTGTTCCCCTTGGTGATTCAACAACCGATGAGATCAATGCCTATCTTCGAGTGCGAGCCAATCATGTGAGTAGCAAGAATTCAGAAACTGATGCTTTCTTTGTCAATCGTTCGGGTGATCCGTTATCGGTTCGTTCGGTTAATAGAATTGTGAAAAAGTACGGACTTCGTGAGGGAGTGGAGATGACTCCGCACACGTTGCGTCATTCGTTTGCGACTCATCTGCTTGAGAACGGAGCCGATCTGCTTCTTATAAAAGAATTGCTCGGGCATGCATCTCTTTCAACGACTCAAAAATATACTCATGTAACGGCCGAGAAAATGAAAACAACCTACCGTCAGGCTCACCCACGAGCCGGCACTGAAAAATAAGAGATAGAAGAAATATGAAAATTCATGCAACGACAATTATAGCCGTTACGCATAAGGGCCAGACTGCGATGGCCGGTGATGGCCAAGTAAGCTGGGATGATATTGTATTAAAGGCAAAAGCTACCAAACTGCGTACTATGCGTGACGGATCTATTGTTGCCGGGTTCGCAGGAACCGCAGCCGATGGCATGGCGCTGTTCGAACTATTCGAAAAACGGATTGATGAACATGTTGGGAATTTGCCCAAGGCGGCGGTCGAACTCGCCAAAGAATGGCGCACTGACAAAATGCTCTCCAAACTTGAAGCTATCATTGCCGTTGCAGATAAAAAGCATCTGTTTCTGATTAGTGGTAATGGAGATGTTGTCGAACCGGATGATGGTATTATTGCAATCGGTTCGGGTGGACCGTATGCTCTTGCTGCTGCTCGGGGTTTGATTTTTGCTAATCCAAAACTGACCGCCGAAAAAATTGTTACCAAAGCGATCGAAATCGCTGCAGATATTTGTGTCTATACTAACCGAAACATTACAGTCGAAACGATAAAATGAATAACAACTATCTTACTCCCCCCGAAATTGTGGCTGAACTCGACAAATATATTATTGGGCAGGCCGATGCTAAAAAAAGTGTCGCTATTGCCCTGCGTAATCGTTGGCGACGACAGAACGTTCCCGATGATCTCAGGCATGACATCATGCCAAATAATATCATAATGATTGGACCAACCGGTGTTGGTAAAACTGAAATTGCTCGACGTCTTGCAGATCTGGCGGGTGCGCCATTTATAAAAGTAGAAGCATCAAAATTTACTGAAGTCGGTTATGTTGGCCGTGATGTCGAATCAATGGTTCGTGATCTTGTCGATATAGCTATCAATATGATTAAAAATGAAAAATCAAAAGTCCTTGGTGCAAAAGCTGATGAGCTGACAATCGAGCGTATTCTTGATCTCCTTCTAACTCCGTCTCAGGTACCCATGCCAAAACCTGAATCACCATTTCCTGTGCCCGGTATTGATATGCCAATACCACTGCCAGACCCTAAGG
>JAUVAR010000283.1 GCA_030591625.1 Candidatus Zixiibacteriota bacterium | reverse complement strand
GCGTTTCCCTTTTTCCCAAGTTGCCCCACTAGTAGGGTTGGTGACCTGAATTGAAGCCGGTGTTTTGGCAGCACCCGGTTTCCGAACTTGATACTGAGCTGAAACATCAACAGTCATTGCCAACAGCAAAATGACACTCAGAACTACTGCGACTCCTACGTTTCTTTTTTGACTTCGATTATTTCTTTGAAACATATCAATCTCCATATTTCCTAAAGTACAGTTTTCTCTCTACTACTTATTTTTAATTTCGAAATGCCGTACGAATGTGTTATTATCTCGCAAGGCAGGATTCTCATTCAGCTGGTTGTTCGGATCAACCACGACTTCCACTCGGTAGGCGCCGTCTTCAAGGTCGATTTCGTCAGGATGATAGAACAGCGTTAGTGCCCTAAAACTTATATCAAATTTTCTCGGCTCGGGAGTCGAATACCAGCGTTGAGAGTTTATACCGCTGAACCCCCATTCTTCCTGAGCTACCACCAACTCTTCGGGTTCCTTGAATATTGTGACAAGGACCGTATATACCGTAACCGATTGTTGGGTGCCATTATTACGAAGCCAGACATCAAATTCTAACCATTGTTCTACGTCAGTGTAGAAAACATACCAATCAACATCTTTCTTCTGCTTGAGGTCTACAACCTGACAGGTCATATCAATCGGCTCTGTGTAAACATCAAAATACTCCGGAGATTTATCTTTTGTCTGACCGTCAAGCGATGATACCTCACAAACATAATAATTAGAATGATACCCAAAACGCTCCGGTACCAGATACTCGTAGGTACCATCATTTTCGGTACTGGCAACAACAGGAATATTGTAATGGGACACGACTCCATCGGTTCCCCTTTGAGCCTTAATCAGATTAATCTTTACCGGTCCATCCAAATCGTGGCTTGTCCAGTTGATTGTATACTGTTCACCCGCCTGCCATGCGACATCAGCTACTGGTGAAGTAACATCAATCATAGATGGTAAAACTTTCATTTGAGGTGATCTCGGCTGAATTGTACTCGTTGATGCGATGGTTGGAAGATCAAACATCTGTACTTCTGATATTGGAACCTGAACTGCGGGGAAGTCATGACGTACTACATCCGGCGATGCGACCGTAGAATGTTCCCCCACGTTAACAGGTTGTGTTGTACTCGTTGTTGGTGTATTCTTTGGTTCAGTTGTAGTAGGAGTTCGTGGTGTATATGTTTTAGATTGGACTCCACTTGATGTTGTCGGGGATGTTGTTTTAACGGAAGAGTCAAACATCTTACCGACATGAACAGTTCTTGAACTTTCACCACTTGTCTTGCCGTCTGTTGTGCTGACCTTGACTCGGTAATCGCCGTCACTGACATTCGGCTTTAGAGAAAACGAATACTTCCCATTATTTATGGTTTGGCGAACTAATGATATAGCCTTACCATTTCCATCAATAAGGTCTATCTTTACACTACCGCCGCGAATCCCGCTGCTTGTCCAAGTAATATCGTACCGTTTCCCTTTTTCCCAAGTTGCCCCACCGGTCGGGCTGGTGACTTGAATTGAAGCCGGTGTTTTGGCAGCACCCGGTTTTCGAACCTGATACTGAGCTGAAACATAAACAGTCATTGCCAACAGTAAAATGACACTCAGAACTACTGCAGCCCCCACGTTTCTCTTTTGACATTGGTTACTTCTTTGAAACATATCAACCTCCATATCTAAATCATATTTGGATACTCTAACCCAATGAGTTTATTTCACATGTTTAAATCGTTATCAATATGTAATAAACAGATAGAACGTGATTGTTATCGTCTGCCCATTCCAGCTCCTACTTTTTTATATCCTTCCGGAATATCATACACACCGTCGGGAGCATCTTTTTCTGCGTATTCAATCAGATTCATACTCGTAACGATTTCTCCACCCATAGCTGAAGTACGGGTTACTGTTTTGACCGCTATTCCTTTGACCTGTTTCATCTCTTCAAGGATCTTTTCAAAACCGGGCATTTGAGCCATCATACCATTGCTTACAGCGTTGAACATGGTGTAGTCTATTTTGATATCTTCGGTTGTCCAAATTTCCTGTTTGGAGGGCATCATCGCTATCTTTATATCGACAATGTATTTCGTAGCATTCCAATCACCAATCTTTTTAGTCTCATCTGTTGGCGTAACCGTAATTTCCATTGAACCGCCCATAGCTTCCATCATCTTCGCCATCTCTTCATTCCTGGATACATCTTCCTTGTTTCCTCCACCGAACAAGTCCATTGGAATCATCGAATATTGTTTTTTCTCATGATCCAGCATATACAACAAACCCTCTTGGGAGTCGAAGATAATCGATTCTTTATCTCCTATCTGACTGCAGGCTTTGCCTTCAGTCAGCCAGACGATTGAAGTATCATTTTTTTCAGGTGTTTTTTGCCCCATCATCTCAAAAGCATCAACATGAGTTGCCTGCTTAAAATAGCTGTCAGCCAAAAGCTGACCGCCCAAAATTGACACTATAATCAGTGTCAAAAACATGATACGAATAGTATTACTCATTAAAATAACCCTTATCCTTTCTCGAAAATTTTATCATGACCAAATTTATATTTCACAATATAAACTTATAAAACAATGTTACTGATATCGTTTTTTGGTGTTGCCCTAAACACCGGTTCTCAATATTAAGAATAGCTTTATTCATTTCTCATTGCAAGCTATAAATGGATAAAGCTATATACTATTACTATAAAATATCTTCTTTAGTATCAACGATATTTATGAATAACTTAAGTTATTTCTATTGAAAGAATGTTCTATTTTTGAGTGGTAAAAATTAGTTTTAAATATAACAATTTATAAAAAGTATAGTAGAACCAATATTAGTTGAAGTAAGTGTTTCCACAACCCATATATAGCATATCCATCCACTATTAACTCAAACAGACTGTGACCAAATTGTGTCCACTTTTTTGTGTTGTCTATTGAGCGTCTTTTGTAGAATGTCACCGGCCACTGATTGAAGTGGCCGGATAAACAATCGCATCCCCTCATTGCGAAGTCTTCTATTTCTCTATTTTGGCTTTCCATTCCTGGATGATCGGCTCTGCTCGCTTGAATTGCTCGGCCGTAAGAGCTTTGCCCAGCTCGTCTCGTTCTGATTTGATAGCCTTTTTCTGTTGAGGGAATTTAATTCCATCCAGACAGGCGGTCCAGAGGGCATAAGCCATCACTGAGTCTACTTCAATCGCAACTCCCTTCAAGTAACTGCGGCCCAGCCCCCACATGCAGTCAGCATTGCCGAGTTCAGCGCCACGGCGAAACCAGACCAAGGCTTCTTCATCGTTTTGCTCTACACCTATTCCTCGTCCCAGTATCTTGGCCAGATGCCAGATCGCTCCGGTGTGGTCCTGTTCAGCTGCCATTTGGTACCATTTTGCAGCTTCAACCCCGTCAGCTTCGACCCCGCTGGGGATCTTGTCTCCCGCTTCATAGAGCATACCCATACTGGTCTGACAATCAGCATCCCCTGCCTCGGCTCCTTTCCGCCAATAGCCGATCGCCTTGTCAAAGTCGACCTCCACGCCCATTGCGTTGGCATAGACAACACCTAGTGCGTACCAAGCCTGGGCATCTCCGGCCTCGACTGCTTTCTGCAACCAAACCAGTCCTTCGGTCGTGTTGGCTTCGACTCCTTCACCATGCATTAAACGCATACCGTAGACTATCATCGCTTCGGTGTTGCCTTCGTTG
>JAUVAR010000004.1 GCA_030591625.1 Candidatus Zixiibacteriota bacterium | reverse complement strand
GTCAACTTCGATACCGAAATATTTCTTAAAACGGCTATTCCATTCGTTAGAAATATCCTTCAGTGGAATCTCACCATTCATCATAGCGCGTTCCATTTCGAAGCGGAGCAGGATATGAAGATTGTAAGTCGCTTCATCTGCTTCAACTCGGATAAATGACGGCGCCACATCGTTGATTGCACGATAGAAGTCATCTAATTTAACATCACCCAGAGCATCGCGGAAAATCCGCTTAGCCTGTGGCAGGAAATAAACCCAGAAGTCTTTTGACCGTCCAACCTGATTTTCCCACATACGGGATTGTGATTCATGTATCCCCAAAGATACTGCCGATCCCATCGGACTTCCGAAATATTTATCTTTCTGCAAACCCATTTCGTAGAGCGCATGACCAGTTTCGTGCATCGTTCCAAAGAGAGCATTGTTGATTCCATCGGGATTATAACGCGTAGTGATTCGTGTATCACCCGGGCCAAAGCCTGAGCAGAACGGATGGGTAGTTACATCCAGACGACCGGCGGTGAAATCAAAACCTATCGCACCGGCAACCATCTCGCCGAATATTTTCTGTTTTTCAACATCAAATTTCTGACGCACGATAGATACATCGGGACGTTTTGGCGCATCTTTGATACGTCCCAGAAGATCAACCATATCAATGCGCAGTTCTTCGAAAACTTTTCCAATCTGCTCAACTGTTGCGCCTGGTTCGTAATCATCCATCAGGGCGTTGTACGGATCACCTTCGTAGCCGTACGCCTCAGCTTTCTGTTTTGTAAGAGTGACAACTTTTTCAAGCCAGGGGAGGAACTCATCAAAATCGGATTTAGCACGAGCTTTTACCCAGGCACTCTGGGCGAGAGTAGTTGTCCTGGTTAGTTCTTCGACTAATTTCTTTGGCAGTTTTTTCTGTTTGTCATAACTTATTCGTGTCTCGCGAACATTAACAGCTTCCGGTGAATCAACATCTTTCATCAGATCAGACTGTTCGACAGTAGATAGTAGTTCGTCAAGGCGAGGGTTAGTCATTTTTTCGTGGTAGAGACCAGAAAGATATGCGAGCTGGTCGGCCCGAAGCCCACCACCTTTGGGTGGCATATAGGTTCGTTCTTCCCATCCGAGCACACCGGCGGTGGCACCGATGATACCGATTTCACGAAGTTTTGATTCCAGTTCTTTGTAAGCTTCCAGTGGAGCCATTCGTTTCTCCTTAAATTAATTTTGGTAACTAAACTCTATTAGTCTATATACCGTAAATCTCTGAGTATTTTTCTTTCATATAGTCAATCAAATGTTTGTGCGAAAGTTCCGCACCGGTGACTTTTTTACAAAGATCACCAGCCCGATAGCGCGCTCCATGCCGGTGGATATTCTCGCGGAGCCATCCAAGCAGGCCACTAAAATCACCACGACCGAATTGTTCATCCATCTGTGGCAGAGCTTTACGAGCAGCAGCATAGAACTGAGCACTGTAAAGATTACCAAGACAGTAAGTTGGGAAATATCCAATTGCACCCATCGCCCAATGCACATCCTGAAGACAACCATTGGAGTCTTTATCAACTTCGATACCGAGATAATTCTTGAAGCGACGGTTCCACTCGGCGGGAATATCCTTAACTTTGATATCACCGGCGAGCATCGCTCGCTCGATTTCAAATCTTAACATGATATGCAGATTATACGTAGCCTCGTCCGCTTCGACTCGAATATATGACGGTGTGACATTATTCATTGCGTGGTACATTTGTTCAAGCGAAACATCACCGAGTGCATCGCGGAAAATCCGTTGTGCCTGTGGGAAGAAATATGTCCAGAAGGCGCGCCCTCGTCCAACCTGATTTTCCCACATACGAGACTGCGATTCATGCAAACCGAGTGAATTTACATCGCCGCAAGGCATGCCAAACTGTTCGTCGTCGTGACCCATAGCGTAGAGAGCGTGTCCCGCTTCGTGGGTTGTGCCGGTGAGCCCCTCGCCCAGATCATTCGGATAGAAACGAGTACAAATTCGTGTGTCGCCCGGCCCGAATCCAGTGCAAAACGGATGCTCTACTTCGTCCAACCGGCCATGGTTGAAATCGAATCCGATTGTCGCGGCGACCATCTCGGAGAACAGGCGTTGCCTGTTAACATCGTACGGTTGCTTAATGATTTTTATATCGGGCCGACGAGGTGCATCGGCGATCCTTCCGACAAGATCAACCAGATCGGGACGAAGCGCGTCAAATACCGACGCAACTTCTGTAACTGTTGCGCCCGGTTCGAAATCATCCATAAGGGCATTGTACGCTTCACCTTCGTAGCCATAATATTCTGCTTTGCGACGAGTAAGATCGAGCACCTTTTCGAGCATTGGGGCGAAGAGTGTGAAATCTGATTTTTTGCGTGCTTCAACCCAAACCTGCTGTGCTTTGGATGAAATCTTTGCTTCCTCTTCGACAAATTCTTTAGGCAATTTGGTTTGGCGATCGTAAGAACGACGTAGTTCACGAATATTAGCAGCTTCGATAGTGTCAGTATTAGCGACTATATCAGAATCTTCACATTCTGAGATCCAGTCACCGACTTTCTTATCGGTGAACATTTTATGGGTGAGACGAGCCATCAGGCCGAGCATATCAGCGCGGGTGTCGCCGGCTCCTTTGGGCATACGAGTTTCCTGATCCCATTCGGCGAGACTCGAGAATGAGACAAGATGGGCGTGTTCTTTGAGATGAGTTTTTAGGGCGTTATAGGCATCCATTGCAGACATATCGGACTCCAGAGTTTATTATTATTCCGTCAAAGAATGAGAAGATACAGAATTTTGGAGTCAGGGGCAAGTAGGTGGGATTAGTCGAATAACGATTTTTGTTGGGGTCCCATTTCACTATTTTCGATTACACTTATAAGGTCTTGAAGATTTGGTGAACTATTGGAATTTCCATGCAGAGGCTTGACTCCCTTGTCCAGAAAGTATTTGTTTCCTTCTGCAGACTCAGGTGGGTTTTCATATTCCACGACGAATAAAGGACAGCCGATCCGCATTGCAGATTTTCCTGCCTCGAAAGTTCCTCCCGATAGTCCCGACTCAACAAGTATCATTGCATTCGACAATCCACAAATAGTATTATTTCTTACCATTGCATTTCTGGCAATCCAAGGCAAGTGGGGAGGAAACTCAGAAACGATTATAGTATTTCTTTCATCGATGAATTCTGCGACGGCTTGTTTAACTGAAAATTTAAGAATTCCATGTGCAAGTACAATTGTGGTGGTGCCACCAGAAGTCATTGCGCCTTCATGTGAAGCCAAATCAATACCATTAGCATATCCACTGACTACGTTAAGACCTTCTGTCGCAAGTTTGCCGGCAAAAGTTCTTGCAATATCACATCCCTTTTCTGATGCACTCCGCGATCCACAAAAACCGACTGACTGTTCTTTCAGTATTTGCAAATTACCACCCAGAAAAAGAATTGGAGGTGCAAGCTCTTGTAGTCTGTCTCTAAGCATGCGTGGATAGTCCTGGGACCATTTGGATACTATGTTAATGTTTTGCTGAAATAAAGCATCACTGAGCTGTTCAGCTTCTGTTTTACTACTTACAACATTTTCAGCTATAACCTCTTTCAAATTCAACTGTTGTGCTATGTCATTAGTAGAACCCTGCAGTGCATCGTCAATACTAACTCCGGTACTATTGAGTCGATCAAGAATCTTGCTCATGGTTCGGCTACCCAATCCGTTCGCAAGCATTAATTGTAGTAAAGCTGTTTCACTCATTACTTGTTGTCCTTGTCCCTCAAATTCTTTACACAAACAAGTCCGATTACTTCAATGGCACCCCGAGCCTTAAGGTACTTAGCATACGACCATAGGGTGGTCCCTGATTGGTACAAATCATCAACTACAATAACAGAACAACCTGTTGGATCACCATTGATCTCAATTTGTTCGTCCTCAATCAGCTTATTCCAATTTACTGCTTTTTCTTCTACAGACAAGTTCTTGATTGGAGCTTTTGGTCGTTTCAATACTGACTCAATGAGAGGTTGTTGGGGGTCAAGGAGGGACGATACTTCCTCATTTTTAACAAGTAGTTCACACAGATGACGGGGGAGATCAAATTCCTTCAATGGATTTGGTGGTACAAAAGATAATCGATGCTGCCTTGCACTTGAAAGTTTGTGCATTCGTTTAAGTAGGACACCAAGTTTATATGCAAGGCTCGTAGCCGCATCCCGATCTCCCATACTCTTGGATTGATAAACAAGCTCTCCAACTTCTGTGCGATGATCACTTTCCGGGTTAGATCTTAAGAAATCAAGAGCTACACAATAATCCAATTCATTAGTGAATAAATCTTCTATGTGCTTATTCAAATTGATTATGACCAACTGTTCGTAGTCACATAAGAGTTGTTCAATACAATCCACATCTGCAGAAGTTAGATTTCTCAGAAAAATATTCTTTGTTTTTCCGCTCTTGGAATCATAAAATCCAATTCGCGACTTATTAATGATATCAGGTGCATCCAGTTCGATAAGCTGTGCGTAATAATGTGGCATGAGTGACAAAAACCAGTCTCCAGATTCAGTTTTCTTAAATTTCGACCATCGTAACTGGTTACGGCTGCTTGGTGGTTTCCCGATCTTCATGTTTTGCTCCCTTGAGACTCCCGAGTCCCTGTTTAGTCCTATTGTACCCATCTATTATCAAGTGCGGTGTCTCTCTTGTCAATCACATATTTCCTGTATTGCGTTAGGCGAGACTGTGTAATATATTCCACACCAAAATTAGCAATACCGAAAGAATACCAAGTGCCACACGCGATAAACAAAGAAGCTGACGCTTTATTGGATAAAGAATTCAAACTGCTCGATCACGGCTTTGTAAGGCTCGTCGATTATATGGGTTCCGATGACGCTATAGTTCAGGCTGCACGTGTCTCCTACGGGGGAGGGACGAAAAAAGTCTCGCAGGATCGTGGTCTTATCCGCTACCTGATGAAACACAAACATACCTCGCCGTTCGAGATGGTCGAACTGAAGTTTCATATCAAACTGCCAATCTTTGTCGCCCGTCAATGGATCAGACATCGCACCGCCAATGTGAACGAAGTTTCCGGACGTTACTCGGTCATGAAAGAGGAATTCTATCGTCCTGAACCGAAAGATATCGGCTTCCAATCAAAAGATAACAAACAGGGTCGGACCGATGAATCGGTCGGTGATGAACTACGTGAAAGATTCCTCGAGCATTCAGAAACTTCGCAGAAAGATCAGTACTCCAATTACGAGCAATTAGTTGAGGCTGGCCTTGCGCGTGAGCTGGCACGGATAAATCTTCCTCTTTCGCTCTACACCGAATGGTACTGGAAAATTGACCTTCACAATCTATTCCATTTTCTAAGGCTCAGACTCGACCGTCATGCCCAAAAAGAGATTCGAGTTTATGCCGATGTGATGGCCGATATGGTTCGTACTATTTGTCCGCTCGCGTATGAGGCGTTCGAGGATTATGCTCTGAATTCCTTTACATTTTCAGGACCGGAAGTTTCAATATTAGCGGATGCGCTTGAGAATATCGACAGCAGTATTGAAAATCTTGTCACACTTGGACTTTCCAAGCGTGAAGCTGGTGAATTTGTTGACAAGCTCGATGCGATAAAAGCTACTCGCACAACAACTAAGCAATCTTAGAGAATATCGATCTGCATACATCGCAATTCATAATTTGGATTACGCGCACCATTAGCGACAAATCGCTTGACACACAGCATTTATCGGTTATTTTGTAACTGCTTGGAATACTGTAGAGGTGACTCCCTTATGGGAGAAAACGGTCAACATAAGCCACCAAACGGTCTTCTGAGATAGTTAACTGACGAATTAGGTAATTTAAACGAGGTAGCATTACGTACGGTTGCGTATGATTAAATATTTCTAACTACCCCTGCCAATTATAAAAAAGACACACCTCAATTGATGGTCTGTGTTATGTTGTTAAAATCCCTGATTCGCCGCCTTGTGTGACAAACTGTCTAATTTGGAGCGCGGCATGCTAAGAGTCGATGCTGGCGATAAAAAATTCGCTGGTTGCATTTCTAAAGTTCGATCTTTCTGTAAGCTTCCCGAACAATTCTCGGGCATCTCTAATGACAGTTATTTCTATTTCATAAAAAATTATATCAGGAGCGATATAAAACGTAACCCGTGCGAGAAGGTTTCCGCATTCGCGCGCAGTGGTACGGTTAACTTATCGATCGGGCATTTTGTCAGATCGAATAATCGAGCAACTAATGTAGAGTGCACTATTGTCAGGCCGGCGCCTTCGGCAACCAGGCCGCCTGTTCGATTCGATGAATCCGGCAATGATTCGGACTCGAACAACTTCATGGCGCCTACCATCCAGGCTGCGTCCTTGACGGCATGGTCGGTTAGCTGGCAGCGATTAACGTCGTTGGCTTCAACATTAGTCTGTTCGTTCGCAGGTTTGTGTTCGTATCGCTCCCATAAGATTCCTATGAGTGGCTTTGGTCTGTCTGCTTTGCGGCCAGTACCTGTTATGATCCAAAATGTAAGAGAGTGGGGTGTCGGTAGGGACGCTTTGAGCGTCTCTCTTTACCGTCAAAACGGCTGGAGCCATAGCGCCACTCGGAGGCGAAACGGTTAAGTTGGCGTAAGCTGACTAAACCATGAAACCTCCATCCACAGAGAGAGGCCCTCGGTAACGGGGGCGTTTCTCTTTTTTATTTTTATTTTTCTAATCCTTACGAAGATTAACCAAAGTAGCACCCCATCCACCTCCAGAACCCGACTCAGCCCAAAACTTGATTACATCAGGATGTTTTTCCAGAGCCGATTGGACAATTCGCCTTTGCACTCCCTTTCCCTTGCCATGAACGACCCTCAGTTCGAATATCCCAACCCTTTTGCACTCACGAATATACTCGATTAGAACTTCTTTTGTTTCGTTTGGAGCAAATTGATGCAAATCGAGGGTGCCATCAATTGGAAGCTCATGAGGATTATCATTTGGGATATTTTCATCCATCTCGCTTGACCCTGCCGGTTCTTGGGTTATCTTAGTCGCTTCTAAAAAATAACGCTACAACCGGGACAGGAATATGTCAACAACTACGAGTGAGATGACGGCTGACCAGAAAGAGCCTTTGATTCGCCAAATGACAAGTTTGGGGCGCGCTTTCTGGATGGTCAACATTATGGAGATGTGGGAACGGCTGGCCTACTATGGCGTGCGAGTTGTTATCCCGATTTATATTGCTCAGGCAGACGAAGTTGCCGGGCTGCATTTTACTGCGATTGAGAAAGGTCAGATTTTCCTCTGGTGGGCATTAGTACAATCACTTGTACCAATGATATCAGGAGGCTTTGCCGACCGTTATGGTTTTAAGAAAACAATAACAATTTCAATCGCAATCAAAGTAGCAGGGTATGTCTTGATGGCAACTCAGCGAGAATTTTATCCGTTCCTCTTTGGTTGCTGTGTGCTGGCGCTGGGAACAGCAATATTCAAACCGGGCGTACAGGGCACTATGTGTCAGGTGCTGACAAAACGAAACTCTTCGGTTGGATGGGGCGCATTTTATATGCTTGTCAATATTGGCGGATTTCTTGGACCACCGCTCGCCCATTTTCTCTATGGGATCTCATGGCCGGCTGTGTTTTATGGATGCGCCGGGATTGTCTCGCTGAATTTCCTTATGCTCTTTACTTATAAAGAGCTTCCCGCAGGTGGTGCCCAGACAGCCAGTTTTGTCAAGACGCTCAAGGATACGATAGTTAAGTTTTTCAATCTGCGTTTAATAGTTTTCGTTTTGATCATGTCTGGTTTCTGGCTGATGTTCATGCAGCTTTTTGACATGCTTCCAAACTTCATCGTTGACTGGGTCGATAGTTCCAAACTTGTAGAAAGTCTTAATATCCCAGACTTCATGCTTCAGAAAAATTCTTTACGTGGAGCACAGTTGTCTCAGGAGTGGATGATTAATGCAAACGCCGGTTTAATTATTTTCACTGTTGTGATTGTCAACTGGATGGTTTCCCGGATGCGTCGCACCCATTCGATCTTTCTGGGGATTACGATCGGCTCAGTTGGGCTGATAGCGGCCGGTTTCACAAATGTTGGTTTGTATTGTATGCTCGGAATTCTACTATTCTCCGTTGGTGAGATGTTATCGAGTCCTAAGATGAATGAGTATCTCGGGGTCATTGCCCCGGAGGGTGAAAAAGGACTCTACATGGGTTATGCCAATGTCCCACAGGGGATAGGCTGGGGACTCGGTTCCTATGTAGCGGGTCATGTTTATGATGAGATGGGTGACAAAGCTAATCTCGCTATCGATTATTTAAAGAACAATTTCGATATCACAGGTGTTTCAAGAAGCGATGCGATGAACAGGCTTGTTGAAGTGACGTCATCGAATCATACCGATGTGACACAGCTATTGTGGGATACATATAGTCCGTATGAATTGTGGTATAGATTTGCAGCGGTTGGAATTGCATCGGCTATTGCAATGTTGTTCTATGCGAAATGGGTAAAGAAATATGAAGCGGCCGATGTTTAAACGTCGCTAGGACTTGACTAAAGATTACAGGAGTTAATTAGATGACTACCGATACAAAAATTCTGGCTTCACCAGTTTGGAATATGGATTCTATCTTTGAAGGTGGAATGGCCGGAGATGCCTTCCATAAATACCGCAGTTCGGTTAAAGAACGACTGGTTAAATCTGCATCCAGCTTAGAGGAACTTCCAACAGTTCTTAATAATGACACCCAGAAAGCCTGGACAGAATATATTCTCGATTGGCAACAGCTGTGCGAAGATGTTCTAACAATTGCATCGTTCGCCTCATGTTTGGCTTCGGCAGATGTAAACGACTCGGTTGCAATTGCCGGCATGGCCGAAGGTGATGCCCTCTACGCAGAATGGGAAAAACTCAAAACAACTTTGGAATCATTGGCCGCCGAACAACCCGACGATGAATGGAACAAGCTCGTTACAACGGGAAGACTAAACGAAATTCGTTTTTATCTGAACGAAATGCGCGAACATGCCTCCCGTAAGATGTCACCTGAAATGGAAGGACTCGCGCTTGATCTTGCCGTTGATGGTTATCATGGCTGGGGTCGGATTTATAGCAAGATGTCCGGTTCACTCAAAGCTATAGTATCTTCAAATGGTGATACCGAATCTATGTCAGTTGGACAACTTGCGACCAAGATGGCCGACCCTGATCGTGAAGTCCGCAAAGAAGCATTCGAGAAAATTCAGGAAACATGGGGAAGTAATGCCGACCTTAGTGCTATGACCCTCAATTCGCTCGCCGGGTTCCGTATGGCTCTTTACAAGAGACGTGGCTGGGACAACATTCTACAGGAACCGCTATCGATTGCAAGACTCTCGGAAAAAACGCTTGATGCGATGTGGCGAGTTATCACTCGTGAAACTCACAAGCTTGCACCATATATTGATGCTAAAAAGAAATTGCTCGGTATCGATAAGTATCGCTGGTACGATGAGTTTGCTCCATGTGGTAAAGCCGACAAACTGTTTACATTTGATGAAGCATCAGAATTTGTAATCAAACAGACCGGTGCCTTCTCAAAAGATATCGCCGGCTATTGCCGGATGGCAATTGATAAGGGCTGGGTCGAGGCCGAAGATCGTGGCGGGAAACGTGATGGCGCTTTTTGTTCATCGTTCGGTCCCGGACGACAGAGCCGAATATTTATGACCTACGCCGGATCGTACGATCAGATGATGACTCTCGCGCACGAACTTGGTCATGGGTATCATCAGCATGTCTTGAGTAAAACGGAATACTTGGCAACAAATTATCCTATGACAGTCGCTGAAACAGCTTCGATATTTAATGAAATGCTCGTGACCGATGCCGCACTCACGGAGTGCGATGATCCACAGGAAAAGCTGATGCTCTTGGACCAACAATTACAGCAACCGTACGTGTTCTTCTGTGATGTGCATAGTCGTTTCTTATTTGAGAAAAAATTCTATGCCGAACGTCCCAATGGTATGGTTAGTAAAGATCGTCTTTGCGAATTAATGGTTGAAGCACAAAAAGAAGCATTCGGATCGTTGCTTGACGAATCAGGCCACAACCCGCTCTTCTGGACAACGAAATTGCATTTCCATATCACTGATACGCCGTTCTATAATTTCCCTTATGTCTTTGGATATCTTTTTGCCGGTGGAGTTTATGACCGTGCAAAAAAAGAAGGACCAGCCTTCGCCGATAAGTATCGCGCTTTGCTTCTTGATTCGGGAAGCATGAGCTCCGAAGATGTCGCAATGAAACATCTTGGCGTCGATTTGACCGGCGAAAGTTTCTGGGAAGATGCAGTTGCACGATCACTTTCATCAGTTGATGAATTCGTAAAACTGGCGGAAACTCTATAGAATGTGTCCAATAAAAAAAGAACATGACGCCCCGAGACCGAAGCTGTGGAAAGATCAACTCGGGCACAATCAAATCGTTCGTATTACGGATGAAGTAACAAAAGCTTTTAAGTCGTTCAAGGCCGATGCCTTTGTTGAAAAAGTTGAGAGTGACGGTTACTATGATCTCGAACTCAAAGAACGCATCGGACAAATTGCGGATCGACTGTGGGAGTTCCTTCCCGACAATTATAGTCGTGCAATAAATATACTTATCAAGATAGCGCCAAAGCTCCCGGAATTCGAAAACTGGTGTTTAACAACTGTTATCGAAAAGTATGGCCTTGATGATTTTGATGAATCTATTCGTGGTCTCAAAGAATTGACCAGTCATGGAACATCTGAGTTTGGTATTCGTCCGTTCATGATAAAATATACCAACCAAATCATGCCCATCCTAATGCAATGGACAGATGATCCTAATGAACATATACGCAGACTGGCCGCCGAAGCGGTTCGTCCTCGTGGTGTCTGGGTTGCACATATTGATAAGTTCAAAAAGAATCCAACGCCTGTCATTGAGCTCCTCGATAAACTAAAGGCCGACAAATCATTGTACGTGCGCAAGGCAGTTGCCAATTGTTTGAACGATATTTCAAAAGAACATCCAGATAAAGTATTAGCCGTTGCCAAACGTTGGCAAAAAACCAAGTGCACAGAAACTGACTGGATTGTCAAGCGGGCCTGTCGGTCGCTTCTCAAGCAAGGCAGTCCGGAGGCACTCGCTCTTTTTGGATTTACGAAAGATCTGCAAATTGAATTAACGTTGTTTAAGTTTAACCCCACACGGGTAAAGCTTGGTGGTGAGGCAAACATATCAATTGAAATAAATTCAACTGCCAGTCAACCACAAAAACTCTCAATTGATTATGCTGTAACCTATGCAAAGAAAGATAAGAAGAGATCACGCAAAGTGTTCAAGTTCTCAGAAAAGAGTCTTCCGGCATCAGGTAATCTTTTCCTCTCCACGAAGCATTCATTCAGGCAGATGTCAACCCGGCAGCATTATCCCGGCAAGCATCAGTTGGAACTTATCATTAATGGTCGCACTATTAAGACGATAGATTTTATGCTGATAAAATAAGTCAGTTGCTATATGATTTTGAAATCAATTTGTTGAAAACATAGGAGAGTAAAGATGAAGAAAATCTTGATTGTATCAATGATTTTTGTTTTGATGCTTGCCGTTACCTCATTTGGTCAAAGACCCGAACCAAAGAAAACCGAAATTGACGGGCACACTATGTACACCCTCATGGAACCGGGTGGGATTCCCGCTATCTTTGATCCAGAGTTCATCACAGTAACCGAAGCAGATTCACTTTACTACGACGATGAACCTCTTATGGTTGTTGTTCGGGTTAACGAAGCAAAAGGATATTCTACCTGGCATCTTGATCGACACGAAATTGTAAACGATTATATAGATGGCGGTGCAATCACCGTTACATGGTGACCGCTTTGCTTCACCGGCATCGTGTATGCCGCAAATATTAATAATAAACGTCACACCTTTCAGGCTTCCGGCTCCCTCTGGCAGGATGCACTCGTCATGCAGGACTTGGAAACCAAAACGTTATGGTCACAGATTTCGGGAAAAGCGATTCAAGGCCCTCAAAGAGGGACTGAACTTACTCTTTACCCTTCCACGATTACAACGTTTGCGGAATTTAAAAAATTATATCCAAACGGTAAGCTCCTAAGCAAACCAGAAAAATTTGACAAAGGCTCGCACTACAGTGGATATTTTTCTGACTCAACCAAGCTTGGAATTTTTGGACGTATCGATAATTTCAAACGTACCTCCGGTAAAACCAAAGTGATAGGCGTTCGGCTTGACAACTATGATATTGCAGTAACGTATGAAAAACTGTCGAATGAAAAGTTCGTCTTGTTAGATAAAGCTGATCCCCAAGTTGTTATCCTCTACAATTCTGAAACGGCAACTGCCTTTGCTTATGAATTGGCAGAACTATCCGATGAACAGATAAAATCTTTTGCCGTTGAAGGCACAAACATATCTACAGCTGGGATAACCTGGGATATCAGAACAGGAAAATCTATAGACGGCAACTCACCCGCTTTAAAGCCAGTACCGCTAATTACTGCGTTCTGGTTTGCATGGGCCTCGTTTTTCCCGACTTCAGATCTGTTGCAATAGTATAGTAAGACTCCGGTGTTTTCACGTCCGGGGTCTTATTTATTTATAGAGAGCACAATTTTATTGTGAACATTTGAAGAACTGTTACAGTTATAGTCACAGAACGAATAATTCCTGTTAATCAATCATAGGTTTGCAAATATGCACTACGTTATAATTGGAAATGGTATAGCCGGAATAACTGCCGCCAATAAGTTGAGAGGCAGAGACAGTTCTGCACAAATCAGTATAATCTCCTACGAACATGATCATTTCTTCTCGCGGACTGCTCTCATGTATGCTTTTTGCGGACAACTATCCGAACGATGTATCGAACCGTACGAACGGGATCATTATGACAGCATGAAGTTTGAACGTATGCGAGACAAAGTTGTGCGACTTGATGCAGATGCAAAAAAACTCTCTCTCGAATCTGGTAACGAAATTAATTATGATCGACTTTTGATAGCGTCCGGTTCACTACCATTGATGTTTGGATGGCCGGGTGTTGAATTTGAGGGAGTAGGCAATTTTGTCACTTGGCAGGATTTGAAATGGCTCAAAGAAAAATCGGAGTCAGCTAAGCGAGCAGTTATTGTTGGCGGGGGATTGATAGGAATCGAAGTCGCCGAAATTCTACTTAAGGCTGGGATAAAAGTTACGTTTCTTATACGCGAAGATTTCTTCTGGCCGGTCGCGCTCGATAAAACTGAAGGATTGATGATTGTAGAACAGATGCGTCATCACGGGTGCGATGTTCGGCTATCAACCGAGATGAAACAGATCCTTGGTGCGGATGGCAAAGTAGTCGGGGTAGAAATTACAGGTGGAGAGAAAATTGATACTGACATCGTTGTCATCTCAATTGGTGTCACACCTCAGACAGCGTTCCTGAAAGATTCAGGCATCGAATATGGAGAGCGTGGCGGAATTGTTGTTAACGATTATCTTGAAACTAACATAAAAGATATCTTTGCAGCCGGGGATTGCACCGAGGTTGTCTGGTTCAACGGCGTTCGTCGTCCCGAACAACTATGGTACACCGGACGCGACCAGGGTGAAATAGCCGGTCTGAACATGGCAGGCGACAAACATGAATACCGACGCAGTACATTCTATAACTCGGCAAAACTATTCGACACAGAATACACAACCGCCGGTCTTGTTAATTTCAGACTCGAAGGTGAACATAACTGGTACATGCGAGAAGGTAAAACTGATCGTACCGTTCGAATTGTTTATCTGCCCGACCAAACTGTCGCCGGATTCAACATGCTTGGAAGGCGCTGGGATCATCGAGTATTAGTCAAATGGATAGAAGAAAAGCGCAAACTCGACTGGGTGCTGGAGCATTTGAACGAAGCAAATTACGACGAAGAGTTTATGCCTCCTTTTGAGATTCCAAAAGAACTCTCGGGAGTGAAATAATGCAGGCCGGACTTCTTCGTTCATTTCAAAATAGTTCTCAGTCACGTGGAATGACTGCATGGTTTATTAGTGCCATGCTTTTTGCGTTCTATATATTAATGTACTTTACTTCGGTTTTTGATCCCCTTGCAACGGCATTAGGGCTTGGCAGCAGGTGGAACCTGTATGGTACGCTTTACACTCTCGCAATAATTGTTGGTGGAATTTATTTTCTCAAACGTCATGGCAACAGTCGCTATCACCAGTTAAGAACATACTCACTTATATTCTTTCAATCGGTAATGGCTTTTTCGATTCCAATGGTCATGGAGATATTCGATACCAAAGGATTTGTTTTCTCAATCTTCTGGCCTCTCAAGATGGATTACTTCTACCCGCAAAATATATTCGAATACCCGGTTCTCTTAATCGTCTATGCCTTCCTGTCAGCTTTAATTGGTGTACCAATAATGACAATATTATTTGGCAAACGATGGTATTGTTCATGGATGTGTGGATGTGGTGGATTGGCCGAAACAGCCGGCGAACCGTTCCGACATCTCTCTAACAAATCACGCAAAGCATGGCGATTTGAAAAGGTGTCGATCTATTCTGTGCTTGTTCTTGCTATCATAACAACGGTATTGGTGCTTGTGAATTGGTCGCTAGGCACCCATGCAGTTTCCGGCGAATGGAGCACAGAACATAGCACACTTAATCTTGTATCCTCCAAAGTTCAGGGGGCGTATCAATTCATCGTTGCTGCAATGCTCTCGGGTGTGTTGGGTGTTGGTCTATATCCCTTGATGGGAAGCAGGGTTTGGTGTCGCTTCTTTTGCCCGCTCGCGGCGATACTTGGTATCTTCCAAAAATTCGGACGGTTCAGAATTACGGTCAAAGATGATATGTGTATTTCGTGCGGCAACTGTTCAACATACTGTGAGATGGGAATCGATGTCCGTGCCTACGCTCAAGCAAATCAATCCTTCAAACGGGCCGCCTGTGTAGGTTGTGGAATCTGCGCTCATGTTTGTCCACGTGGAGTTCTGAGGCTTGAAAACAAATGGGATTTTAAGACTGAGCCTGCTGGGCTTACCCCACAATCGATTGATTTCTAACGACTTAAGAGTATCGCTGGCTTTGTAGCCCGCCATCATAAATATTCAATTTTTCTAAATCGCAACATTACTACAAGTAAGACTGTCCACTAAGATAGACAGCTTGAGTGGCTTATAACTATTTTAATAGTAATCAGTCCGAAACATTGAGGCCCCAAATGCCGTACCCGTACAAACGAAGATAAATAATTGAAGGACAGGATAATATCAGATGTTTAAGAAAATTTCCCTGGGAGTGATAACTGTTGGCATCATTGGTGCAGTTATATTTTTCATGGTCAGCAACGGTTCAGCGAACAAAGATGAAGATTATAAAACTGTCGAGATTAAAAAAGGATCGATTATAGATCAGGCTCTGGCCGTTGGTCGCATCGACCCAAAGAAAGAGATCTCAGTCAAATCTAAAGTCGGTGGGCTGATTGGTCGTATCTATGTTGAAATAGGTGACAAAGTAGAAATCGGTGACCCGCTTTTCGATATCGCACCCGACCCAACCCCGCTTGAGTTCGCCGATGCTAAACGTCAGCTTGAACTGGCCGAGGTTACCTTCGCAAATGTGAAACGAGATTACGACCGTTCACAAACATTGTTGAATAAGCAGCTGATTTCAATTTCTGAGTTTGAATCAAAACAAGCGGCCTTCGATGAATCAGAACTCCGAGCAAAAATTGCCCGTGAAAAATTAGCTCTGATTGAATCGGGACATACAACTATTGCAGATCGTTCCATTGATAATGTCATAAAGTCATCAATCAAAGGTACTATCCTTTCATTGAATGTCGAAGAAGGTGATCCGGTTGTGCCGCTTACTACTTTCCAGGCCGGGACCGAATTGATGACCTTAGCTTATATGGAAGATTTAGTTTTCAAAGGTAATGTAGATGAAATCGATGTCGGTAAACTTTCCGAAGGAATGCCTGCAGAGATCGAAATCGGTGCAATTCCGAATGAAATTATTCATGGTATCGTAAGAAAGATATCTCCCAAAGCGCACAAAGAAGAAGGTGCTACGCTCTTTGAAGTCGAAGTAGAAATCACAGACGCCGGACAACAGTTCTTAAGAGCCGGCTATTCGGCCAACGCCAATGTCGTTATCACCAAAAAAGAGGATATCATATTAGCGCCTGAACGATTGGTCGAAATTACAGATTCAACAGCTACTGTAGAAATTCAGGATTCGCTTGGCGTTGTCTCGATTGTCGAAGTAGTAACGGGACTCTCAGATGGTATCAATATTGAAATCGTCGAAGGCCTCAAAGTAGGTGACCTGATTGTTGAACGTCCACCGCGGGAGATCACAGCCGACTAATCATGGCACGTGAGTAAACTTCGATGAATATTATTGTATCATTCAAACAATTCTTCAACGACCTGCGCCGTCAGAAACTTCGTTCACTAATGACGATGTTCGGAGTCTTCTGGGGTACCTGTTCTATTGTTCTGCTTTTTGCTTTCGGTAAAGGTATCATGGAACAGCAATTGATATCCCAAAAAGGAATCGGCGACAATATCGCAATTTTCTGGCCGGGCATTACATCTAAAGAATTTAAGGGTCTTCCTTCGGGACGACGGATTCGTCCAACCGAAGATGATATTCGTCTTGTGAAATCTAAAGCAGAAATGGTTATGCGTATTTCACCCGAGTTTTCACGTAGTGCCTTGCTTAAAGTTGGTAAGAATTCTTCAAGCCGTCGTGTTCATGGAGTCTGGCCAGAGTTTGGTGCCATGCGTAATGTTATTCCTGCCCCAGGTTCAAGATTTCTAAACGCAGCCGATGAAAGAGAACGCAGACGGGTTATCTTCATTGGTAATCTGCTCAAGGAAGATCTATTCGGTGAGGATGAAGCAGTCGGTCAAACGATGCTTGTCAACGGCATGCCGTTCACTGTGATTGGGGTTATGCAAGAGAAGAATCAGGACTCTTCATATAACGGTCGCGACTCAAGAAAATCATACATTCCTTCTTCAACCTTTAATGCGATGTTCAGCCGAAGGTATGTTGGCAATTTTGTCGCACAGTGTGATCCAAAAGTATCGATGGATATGACCAGGGCAGAAATTTTAGAAATTCTTAGCACCAAATATAAATTCGATCCAACTGATAGAGAAGCGTTGTCGGTTTGGGATACAACCGAAGGTTTTGCCTTCCTTAAGAATTTCTTTATGGCCTTCCGAATATTCTTAGTCGGCATCGGCGTGGCAACACTCATCACCGGTGGTATCGGCGTTTCAAATATTATGAATGTTGTGCTCGAAGAAAGAACCAAAGAGATTGGCATCAAGATGGCTCTTGGTGCACGCAAGAGTGTAATACTAACCCAGTTTATTGTTGAGACACTTCTAATTACTGGTGTCGGTGGATTGTTCGGTTTTGTATTTGCCTATGCAGTAGTAAAAGCAGTTCCGATGATGGGACTAACAGAATTCATAGGTGTACCGGAAGTTGATGTTACAGGCGGACTCATTGTTGTAGGTCTGCTCGCTATCGTTGGTCTCTTCGCAGGTATTTTCCCCGCACGAAGGGCTGCAAATCTTCAACCTGTTCAAGCACTGAAACTTTTCTGAGGCGATAGATGCATATTGGTACTGTATTAAATGTTTTCATGCGTGATTTCCGCAAACAAAAGAAACGAATCACTCTAACTCTTGTTGCTCTTGCCTGGGGAACAGTTTCGATCATGCTCCTCTTAGGATTTGGCGAGGGGTTGCATCAGCAACTATCAATCAACCGTCAGGGGATGGGTGGTGAAATCGGAATTCTTTGGCCTGGTCGCACAACAAAAGTATTCAAAGGAATGGGGAAGGGACGTCGGACTCACCTCTATATGAGTGACCCTGCATATCTCAAGTCTCGCATCCCGCTCATCAAAAATATCGGCGGTGAATTTCATCGTTGGGGTGCGAAAGTTCAGTACAAAGATAAAATCATGTCTGAACATATAACGGGCATAACACCGAACTTTGAAGAGATGCGTAATCATATCCCACAAATGGGTGGGCGGATGATCAATGCTGCCGATATCGCTCAAAAACGTCGTGTCTTCTTTTTAGGTTTCGAATTAAAAGAACGCCTCTTTGGCGACCAGGACCCAATCGGTGAAATGGTCTCAATAAACGAAATGCCATTCACAGTCATAGGCGTGATGGCAGAAAAAATGCAGATGAACTCGTACAGTGGCGATGATGCCAACCTGGGTGCGATTCCCAATACAACGTTCGAAGTAATTTTCGGAGATCCCTATCTTGATAATATTGTTTATCAACCGCATGATCCGAATGATATGAAAGAGATCGAAAAACAAATCTTCGAAGCTATGGGTGCAAAATATAAATTTGATCCAACCGACGACAATGCTCTTGGAATTTGGGACACTGTCGCAGGTATGAGAGAGTTCAATAATATCCTTTTAGGGATTAAAGTCTTTCTGGGGATTATTGGTGCGCTCACACTACTTATTTCCGGGGTCGGTGTTGCCAACATTATGTATGTATCGATCAAAGAACGAACTCGCGAGATCGGGATCAAAATGGCCGTCGGGGCACGCAGGAGTTATGTGTTAGCGCAGTTTTTACTCGAGGCGATGTTTATTACCTTTGGGGGTGGATTCTTTGGAATGTCTGTTAGCTATATTCTTATCGAAGGCTTTAAGCGCGTTCCAATTGAATCGGACGTTCTTGATTTTATGGGACGACCAACGATCTCGTTGGAAATCGGTCTGGTTGTAATTTCAATTCTCGGAATCATGGGTTTGCTGGCAGGGTTTTTCCCCGCCCTCAAAGCAGCTTCGGTGAAACCGGCCGAGTCACTCCGGTATGAGTGAGATTTGTTAAACAGGATATAATGATTATGCAGGAGATAATTAGACTCAAACAGGTTAAGAAAGCGTACCAAACCGGAGAGATGCATTTTGAAGCACTCAAAGGAATCAATCTGGTCGTCAACAAAGGTGACTATCTCGCCGTAGTGGGACCATCCGGATCAGGCAAATCAACGCTGATGAATATCCTCGGATGTCTTGATCTCGCTACATCGGGTGAATACCGTCTTGATGGTGAACTTGTCAACACACTCAGTTCAAACCAATTGGCCGACATTCGCAATAAGCGAATCGGATTCGTCTTTCAGGCTTTTAATTTGCTCCCGTACGCAACCGCTGCCGAGAATGTCGAAGTGCCACTTCTCTTCGCTCATGTAAACTCCAAAGAACGACGCAAAAGAGTAACAGAATTATTAGCACGAGTCGGATTAGCCGATAAAATGAATAACAAACCGACCGAAATGTCCGGCGGTGAAATGCAACGAGTGGCTATCGCACGTTCATTAGCTAACGAACCAGAAATAATTCTTGCCGATGAACCAACAGGGAACTTGGATTCCAAATCGGGTGCAGCAATCGTATCTATGTTCGACGAACTGCATAAAGCCGGCAAAACGATTCTGATTATTACTCACGATATGAGTATTGCCGAACATACCGAGCGATTAGTGACAATGAAAGATGGCTTGATCGAATCGAACGGCGATCTCTCAGGACGTCGTGTTGGTTAAATTCTGAATCGATCTTCTATAGACAAAACAAAGGCCGGTAAATTTACCGGCCTTTTTAATAATATCAAACGAACGATCATTTCTTCTGAGTCATCAACGAAACTATATATGTCACTAAGAAAGCTAAAATAAACGCCGGGACAAGTTCATAGACAGCCGCTTTGAGGAACGGCACCTCTTTCCAGATCACCGCAACCAGCGCACCGGTCACCATTCCGGCAATAGCCCCATGTTTGTTTGTCTTCTCCCACATCAGTCCAAGAATTACCACCGGACCAAACGCTGCCCCCAGAACTCCCCAGGCATAGAGCACCATTGTGAAGATGACTCGGTTCTCACTCAGCGCAAACAGAACTGATATAACGGCCAGAATTATAAGAGCAAGTCGGTCGATCTTTTGATACTTGGCAGCTGCATCAGGACCGTTTCCTTTGCCCCATCCAAATACATCACGCGAAATAGTAGATGACATTACAATCAACTGCGAATCGGCCGTCGAGCAGATCGCCGACACAATTGCTGCTATCACAAACCCACCAAGTATCGGCGGAAGGAACTCACCGACCGCAACAGCCAAGGCCTGTTCCGGATCAGCGAGTGTTCCAAAGTAAGCTCGGGCCATTATTCCAAAAACTATCGCACCAACATATACAAGAAGGAACCAGCCAAAGGCGATCCAACCACCCTTGCTGATAGTCTTTTCATCTTTGGCCGCCATAAATCGAGAGAGTATATGAGGCTGACCCGGATAGCCGAACCCAATGCCGAACATTCCTATAACATAACCCAGGAGAGCATATCCTGCTTTCCCTCCGGTTATCGATAACAACGATGGGTCAATTGGCTCCAGCGCAGCACTCACCGCCCCAAAACCACCCATCTTAACCCAAAGCAGAATCGGCATTCCAATAAGAGCAGCCATCATGAAAGTTGCCTGTACCACATCGGTCCAACAGATAGCTCTGAACCCTCCAGTAATTGTATAGGCCAGAATGATCGCTGCGCCAATAAGTACGCCAATATAATAAGGCATGTGGAAAACTGCCTCAAACGCTTTACCGGCGGCGTTCATTTGAGCGGCAACATAGCCAAGCATTGCGGCCGTAATTATAATTACAGGAATAATTCGCAGTGCTTTTGAGTTCGCTCCAAATCGATACGCTATATATTGTGGCAGTGTTGAAGCTCCCGAGCCGGCCGTAGATTTCCTGAGACGTTCGGCTATTACAAACCAGTTGAATAAGTAGCCAGCTCCTATACCGGGAACTATCCAAAAGGCAGACATGCCATCGGTAAAGGCAGTTCCTACTAATCCCAGCATGACCCAACCCGACTCAGCAGATGCCGATGCCGAAAGAGCCGACACCCAGGGACCGAGTTCACGGTTTGCCAGAACAAAATCATCAGTGGTTTTCTGTCTCCACTTGGCCGAATAGAGACCGATTGCTACAATTGCACCGGTGTAGGCGATAAATGATATAGATAGTATTAAGTTAGTTTCCAATTTCCTCTCTCCTGAAAAACCGAACTGAATTAGTGTTCTATTTATTGAGATCTATTTTCGTTAGTATGTGGAAAATCACCCTAAAATAGCTAATAAGTCAATTAAAACTGGCAATTACAAATGCCTCTGTGTAATATGAAAAAGCAAATAGAGATATACTATGTCTAAGAAGTATGGATTATAATTGGTTATCAACCGCTAACGAGATTATATATACATAAAAATTCAATACAGAGCCTAAAACGGTCCATGATGGTTTGTTAAGAATGATTGTAACTACCTTTAAGATAACAGGTTAGGTTATAAAAAAAAGTGTTGCATAAATCAGGAAAATAACGATATTTGTTGAGTGAGTTTGTGAAAAATATCTCTAACTTGGAACAAAAAATGAAGATAATAAAAATTGTTTTTGTCCTGCTTTTTGTCGGGATAGTGCTATCCCCGACAGCTCGAGCAATCGACTGTCTTGATTGTCATGTTGCTGATGCCAAGATGGGTAAGGGTAAAGCGATGGTTGTTGATCCCGCTCAGATCGAAGCTTCGGTTCATGATGGTCTCGATTGTACTGACTGCCATTCTATCAAAGCCGGTATGACTCATAAGGGTAATCGTGATGTCAACTGTGTTGATTGTCATGATTCAGAAGCTGAATCGTTTGGCAAATCACCTCACTCCTTGGCCGACACTACCGCCACGGATGATATGCCGGTCTGTGCAACCTGTCATGGTGGGCACAATATTGAATCAGCAGGTTCACCGGGGGCGCGTACATCGCATCGCAGTTCAGTTGGTATTTGTACCCAGTGCCACACAAATGTAGGAGTGATGGAGCGCCATGAAGATGTCCCATCACCTGAAATGATTCGTGCCTATGAGCACTCTACTCATGGTAGAGCTTTGCTTGAGGGTGGTATTTCAACCGCTCCTGCCTGTATCGATTGTCATGGTTCTCATTCAACTCTGCCGTCGGATGATCCTTCTTCGCCCGTTTTCAAGAAAGAAATTTCAACAACTTGCGGAAAATGTCACGGAAGTACTGCTACTGCTTACAATGAATCTGTACATGGCAAGGCACTTGGTCTTGGAATTTTAGAATCTCCAACCTGTACTGATTGTCATGGCGAGCACGATATTCTCTCAAAGCTCGATCCAGAGTCACATGTTTATTCAATCAATATTTCGAAAACATGCTCAGATTGCCATGAATCTGAATCATTGATTGCAAAGTTCGGCCTAAAATCTGACCGTCTTGAAACATTTGAAGAATCATTTCATGGAATAGGTGTTGAACTTGAGGATACTCGGGTTGCCAATTGCGCCAGTTGTCATGGAGTTCATGATATTTTTAGCCAGTCTGACCCAAGATCGACCATTAATGCTGCCAACATTGAAAAAACCTGCGGCGAGTGCCATCACGACCTTCCAGCCGATTTTGCTCGTGGGACAGTGCATACCAGCCCTGGAAGCGAGGGATCAGGTGGTTCATACAATGTTCGCATATTTTATTACTTGTTTATTCCGATATTGTTAATCCTTTTTGTCCTGTACCGATTTCTTGAGTATAGGAAACGTTCACCGAAAGCGAAGTGATCGATATGAGGGAAGTTAAATATATATTTCTGATTCTATTTGCCACTATGGCATTTCTATCGCTGGCATCAGTTACAATGGCGCTCGAAAAGTGCGTAATCTGTCATGGAAAGCATGATCTGGTTCGTACCGAAGAAACAGGACGTCAGGTATCTCTGTTTGTTCCGGACTCAGCTTTGGCAAATACAGTCCATGCTGACAGGGAATGCACCGATTGCCACGATGATATCGTAGAGATCCCACACCAGAAGCCGGCCAAAGTTAACTGTCGTCGCTGTCATTATACAGGTAATCCTCTTGGAGCACCGGGTGGTGAAATTGGTGATCAGTATGAACATTCGGTGCATGGTATTGAAGTTCTGGCTGGAAATGAAAAAGCTCCTGTCTGTGCAGATTGCCACGGCACCCATGATATTTATTCACCAAGTAAGAAAGAATCTACAGTATACAAACAGAACAGTCCACGAACCTGTGGAAAATGTCATATAGATGTTTATGCAACTTACAGAGAGTCAATTCATGGGACTGCTTTAGCCGATGGTATTCTTGACTCACCGGATTGTGTGTCCTGTCATGGAGAACACAATATCTCCCGTCATTCCGATGCCGACTCAAAAGTTATCGGAAGTGCAATAGTTAAAACATGTTCTGAATGTCATAACTCGGTTGGTGTTGCATCAAAGTATGGAATAAAATCTGATCGTGTTTCGACCGTTGAACATTCTTTCCATGGCGTTGCAACAGAGATAGGCAACCAAACAGTTGCAAATTGTGCTTCCTGTCATGACTACCATGATATAAGACCATCCTCTGATCCAAAATCAGCTATTCATCCAGATAACATAATGGCTACATGTGGTCGTACAGAATGTCACCCTGAAGCAACATTACGATTTGCATCTGGTCAGATTCATATTGATCCAATGTCAGAGGAATCAGGAATTCTTTATTATATCACCAAGTTCTTTACCATCCTAACTGTGTCCACGCTGGTCGGGCTCCTTTTACTAATCCTTATGGATCTTTACCGCCGCGCCAAGACAGCCAGAGATAAAAGGAAACGCTGATTAGATGAATGAAATAAATTCAAAACACTTAGACGATAGAGAACGATTAACTCGTCAATTAGCCGATACGATAATCAACTCGACCAAAGAGCTGATTGATCCGGCAACTGATCCAAAAGCGATCAATAGAATCAGAACCGAAGTAAAGGAACGACTCGATTTCGAGGCAAACCTGGCGGTGAATGAAATAGTTACCCGCTTCTCGGCCAAGAAAGAAAAGATAGAAGTTCCTGAAGATCAAAAGGAACGAACCTTCCTTCGTTTTGGGAAAAATTTCCGAGCACAGCATATGCTCATGTTGGTTTCTTGTCTCATCCTGATATTTACTGGCATACCACTCAAATTTGCTAATTTTGGAATTTCCAAATTTATTATTATAGATGTTTGTGGCGGGCTGGAAAATTCAACATTAATTCATCGTATCGCAGCTGTCGGTCTAATCATAGTTGGTGTATGGCATCTGCTTTATACTTTCATGACGAGAGTTGGATGGCGTGATTTCATCCTCATGATACCAACGCTTACAGATATCAAAGATTTCATCCATACTATACTTTACTACATCGGACGCAAACCAAGTGGCCCTAAGTTTGGACGTTTTTCATTCATTGAGAAATTTGACTACTGGGCTGTTTACTGGGGTATGGTCATTATGATCGGCTCTGGTTTAATCCTTTGGTTTAAAGAGATGGTTCCGAAATATGGCTTCGATATCGCCAGAGAAGCTCATTCCGATGAAGGACTATTAGCAACCCTTGCTATCGTTATGTGGCATTTCTATAACGTGCATTTTAATCCGGAAGTCTTCCCGATGAGCTGGGTATGGTGGCATGGTAAACTGACCGAGGATGAAATGAAACACCATCACCGACTTGAGTACGATGAGATACTTAAAGCCGAGCGTGAAAAGCTAAACGGCAAAGCCGACCAACCCGACAATAAAGGGGACGACTCATGACTGCCCTGATAGTAGATATATGGAAAGCTCTGGCACATCATCGTAAAACGATTTATAAATATCTAATTGTCTTTTTCAGTGTGCTCGTTTTGTTGATTAGTTTCTTTGCGTATCAATCAACCCAATCATCATTCTGCGATTCATGCCACTATATGGACCCTTACGTGCGACACTGGAAAACATCTACCCACGCCGATGTTGACTGTGTGCAGTGCCATGACTATGGAGTAGTAAGTTTAACACTCAATGCAGCAAAATATTTTACAGGTACTTATGATCCTCGTCCGAAAGCAAATGTTCACGACGAAAGCTGTTTAAGCAGCGACTGTCATGATTCTCGAATGCTGCAAGGTACAACTACATATCGAAATGGTATAAACTTCAATCATACCGTGCATCTTGAGAAACCTCTGCGTGGTGAAAAACTAAGATGCAGTTCCTGCCATAACCAGATGGTACAGTACAACGATGAAGACGGCTATACGCATATGGCGGTTAACGATAAAGCCTGTTTTGTTTGTCACTTCAAAGATGCCGGAGCAGGGGAAGCTATCACCGGATGTGATGCCTGTCATGGGATGCCGGAAACAAAAGTTGAACATGCTGGATTCAGCTTTGAACATAAGCCATTCTTAGAGCAGGGTGTTGAATGTAAACAATGTCATACTAGAATCGTCATTGGTGATGGTTCGGTTTCTGAAGGCAAGTGCCATTCCTGCCATGTAGAACGTTTGCGTGAACAGATGTCCGCAGAACAACTTCACTTGATTCATGTAACCGAAGAAGGGGTTGACTGTTTCCGTTGCCACTCAGACATCCAGCACGGCCAGTTCCAAATGGTTAGTGCTTTAGACATACAATGCGAATCATGTCACCTCCGTCAGCACAACAAACAGAAACAACTATACATGGGTATAGGTGGACGAGCCACGACCGATCATCCAAGTAATATGTTCATGGCACAGGTTTCTTGCTCAGGCTGTCATACAGACGATGTGCAGGAAGGACCAAAAGCTGCCGGACAATCTGCGCGTGAACCGGAAAGAGCATCTTGTGTTAGCTGTCATGGCAAAGGCTTTGATCTGATGTT
>JAUVAR010000203.1 GCA_030591625.1 Candidatus Zixiibacteriota bacterium | reverse complement strand
CAGGAAGACATACGGCTTATTGGGATACGAAGTTCAAGGATGGTCGCGAGGCAGCGTCGGGGATTTATTTGTATAAATTAACTGTAGGGGACTTTGTACAAACAAAACAGATGGTCTTATTGAAGTAGGGTGTTCTAATAATTATAAACCCACCTAAAGGTGGTGTACAGAAGAGGGCTGATCACACTATTCAGATCAAGTGCAAGTGTCAGGTCACAATTCCGCTTACGCGGAATCAAGACCCGACACAACTTTTAAAAAGCCAACCAAATGGTGGGATACACTTTTAGCTCTCCAACAAGCAGTGTAATCTCTCGTATAAACTTATTACTTATCTGTGACTTCGTAGTAGAACTTTTGGTTCTTTAATTCTTCGATTGCATCCGATAGAAGTTCACCATTTACGCCAACATTATCGTACGGATGTTCGCAAATATGAATCACCGGTTTCCAGTCATCGTTGCCAGCTGCCTGTGTGAATGCTTTGGTAAATGAATGGACAAGATTTTGTTTTGTTTCTCGGTTAATACGAGGGCAATACAAAAGCATGTGCAAGTATGGACGTGGAGTATTGTTGTCACACAATTTGCCACCTGATGCGACCTGACCAAATTCGTATTCATGAAATCTTATTCCAAAAATCTCAGCCCCGAATTTTGTCGCCTTATCAAACGCTTCTGTAAGCCCGATTGTTAATTTTTCTTTGGTTTCTGTATCTGTGTTGGGCAGACTGATTTCGAGGCAGGGCATAGTTGTTTTCCTTATTTTGAGCAATAATATATTCTTCTCTATAGTACGAATAAAGTAAGGATAATAGGGAATTATCAAATAATATTTAGCTCCAATTATCCAAGAGAAATTATGTCGTTGTTTGTCCTGTCCGATTTCTCTATGTTGCCTGCAAGAATAATGCAAAATTATAATACTACAAATGACTTATATCCTGTGGATAGAGGTGTCTTTTGACAAGGCGAGACGCACTTCATTTAGGTGGCTGGTTCTTCCTGCTTAACTCGATATTTGTCCTGTTGATCGCACTTCGTTACGCACGACATCCATCGCCTCTTGAAGGTTTCTGGACATGGCTATATATCGGTCCGGCAACACTAAGCCATTTCATTTCGTTAACATTCCTGCCCTACATACTTCTATTTGTACCGGTTGCATTGTTGATTCCACGTCGATCGGTTCTGGCTGTCTGGGGAGCTGTAATTGTAGCGGTCGGGCTGGGGGTTATCGGGATTGACACATTTGTTTATGACTTCTACCGTTTTCATATCAATAGTTTTGCGTTGGAACTTGTTTTTGGGGGAGCAGGTACAGATATATTTTATTTTCACTATACACAGTATTTACTGGTAGCCTCGGTAGTGGGCGTTCTATTGTTTATAGAAATTTATGCGTTCAGAAAACTTGATACTCTTCGTAGGGCATCAAGGCTCATAGGTGGCAGGTGCATTTTAGTAACTGTGGCTGTTATGTTGTTCTTTAGTTATTCGATGTATGGCTGGGCCGATATGACCGGATACCGACAGATCGTACGTATAACAGATTCGTTCCCGTTATATTTTCCAACAACTGCAAATATGCTGCTTCATAAATATGGGATTAAGTCTATTGGTCAGGATTGCATTGACCTGATTCGGACTGATAGCGACACGCCGAGAGAATTGAATTATCCAATAGCACCTATAATGACTGACACTATTTTAGATTCTAAAATGAACGTTTTGATTGTGCTGCTTGATTCATGGAGTACGCGTGTGTTTGATGAAACAACGATGCCACATCTTACGTCATTTGCTAATGAAGGTATTAGATTCAACAAACATTATAGTGGCAGCAATGGAACTCGGTCAGGTGTTTTTTCGATTTTCTATAGTATTCCCGGAATCTATTGGTATGATATGCTTGCGTCAGGTAAGTCGCCGGTTCTTATAGATCATCTCAAAGCGAACAATTACAAAACTGGGATATTTACAAGTGCGAGTTTGACAAGTCCACCGTTCGATAAAACGGTTTTCGCAGAAATTGAGAATCTGAGGTTGCGTACTGAAGGACCTTCGTCGTTTCATCGGGATAAAGTAATCACCGAAGACTGGCTTGGATTTACTGAGCAGTTATCGGATTCTGATTCTTCGAAACCGTTTTTTGGCTTTCTCTTCTACGATGCGCTTCATCCCAATACAGTCCCCAAAGATTATGATGGTCCGTTTCAGCCATCGGTGCGCTATACGCCGTATGGAAATCTTTCTGACGATATGGATGTTGAGCCGATGTGGAACTTGTACAGAAATATTGCATGGTATGAAGACTCGTTGGTGAATGTTGTTTTGGAAGACTTGCGAGAGAAAAACTTGTTGGACAATACAATTGTAATTATTACCGGGGATCATGGTCAGGAATTCAATGAAAATAAAAAAGGATACTGGGGGCATAACGGAAATTATTCAGCTATTCAGATTGGTGTTCCGTTCATGATGAAATGGCCGGGGATGGAGCCTCAGGTTTATGATCATTGGACTTCGCATTATGATATTGTTCCGACGTTGATGCAAAATATGTTTGGAAGTATTAACCCTGTGACAGATTATAGTGTTGGCAAGAATCTCTTTGATTTTAGTGATCGTAAATGGTTGTTGGTCAACAGTCATGACCATTGTGGGATTATCGAGGAGGATCGAATAACAATAATCCACTCCGATTGTGCTTATGATATTACCGATCTGAATCTTGACTATATTTCTGATGCAAAACTTGATACAGTATTGATGAATGAAGTTATTGGGCAGGTGAATCGGTATTATTATAAGTAGTATGTCGATGTGGAAGGTCTTCAGAAGAGGGTAATGTTTATTCAGGATTCAGTTTTTTAATATAAAGCTACTATTCTAATGGGTTACGGGAGTGGGGTTGGAAAACGGGATTATAGATAAAATTGGACAAAACACTTGCGAATCACGTCTTCTATATTATCTTAAAGAGGAGACATATTACATCGATAGACTACTTGTCCTTTCCGATTCATACCACTGGCCCAGTGCCTTCATATTCGGAGGATGAGATAGAGCTTAGAGTGAGGTGAGTTTTTTTGACATACAAGACTTTCTAAACTCCCATAATAACCTCACAACTTATATCAATGGTCTCTTGGTTCTAAGACTGAATTTATGTTAATGAAAATATAGAATTTATTGTAAACGAAAGAAAATGTTATGATTAAGTTCATGCGTCTTATGATCTTTTCGATAATGATATTGACAGTATTAACTGTTGCTGATTCAGCTCTTGCAGGTGATCAGATGATCAGTTTAGAATCTGTCACCAATACGATAAACGATTCTACTCTTCAGGCAGGCTACACTCATAAGTTTTCGCTTAGACTGACAAACAACACATCGAATACATATAATTTCATAAATGGCTTCAGGATTTATTCCCCTGATGGTGCAATCTGGGTAGCTACGAATATTGCTTGGGAAAACAATTTTGATGACACTCTTCAACAAAGTTATCTCAATTTGTTTAGTGCTAACGGTTCAGGCGCCGATACAGTCAGTTTTGGTGGTGTTACTTTTACCCCATCTTTTGGAATCCCGGCGAACTATGACAGCGTTGCGATGACTATCACTATTGGCCCGACTAACCCAGGCGACACTGGAAAACATATCTGTATTGATTCATCCTGGAGTCGTCCTGCTGGAGTCTGGAAATGGGCTCCACTATCTGGAGGTGGCTCAGCGGTTTCCCCTGAATGGTCCGGCAATATATGCTTTCTGATTGGTACTGATTGTTCTATCTCCGATATACCTGAGTATGTGAGTCCAGAAGATGGTGCGATAGACCAGACTAATCCTGTTAGAATTAAGTGGAGTAGTGTCAGCGGTGCTGACAGTTATCAGGTTCAGGTTGACAACGACAGTAATTTCAGTTCGCCTGAGAGAGACATTCAAACATCGTCACTTTCTTACTCTAATTATAGTCTTGCTGATTCAACAAGATACTGGTGGCGGGTTCGAGCGTATAACAACGGCTGTGGCTGGGGTGATTGGAATGATGGAAGTTATGATTTCAGAACTGCAGATTGTAAACAGGCGGGGTTTGTTGTCTATCAAGGCCCTCCAAATGGTGCAATAAATCAAAAACAACCTGTACACCTTTCTTGGTTTGATTTAAGTAGATCTGATATGTTTCAGGTTCAGGTTGATAATGATAGCAATTTCTCCTCTCCAGAATATGATTTTGAAACTGTATCATCATGGTATGAAGTATCAGGACTTCTAGATGGTGCAAAATATTGGTGGCGTGTAAGAACCCATGCGAGTTGTGGCTGGGGGGATTGGGATAGTGGTTATAGGACATTCACAACTGATATTGATGCTGAAATAGGTGAACAGAGCATAACATTGAAGACAGTTACCAATTTGCGAAATGATACAACTTTTGAAGCAGGTAATTCCCACACCCTTACTTTCCGAGTCACCAATTTAACCGATATGAATTATAATATATCAAATGGTTTCAGAGTTTACTCCCCCGATGGTGCTACGTGGGGATCAACGACAGGTGCTTGGTTAAACGGATTTGATGAAACATTCAGTAATTCTTACATTCAGCGCTTCAGTACAGATGGAATGCTTGCAGATACATTAGGATTTGCAGGTTTTACATTCTCTGCGGACGGAGCGTTACAACCTAATTACAATGACCTGGCTTACACAATAACTATTGAAGCAACCAATGTATCTGATGTTGGCAAACATATTTGTATAGATTCCTCGTTCTTTCCCCAGGCTGGGACTTGGAAGTGGGCACCGTTAAATGTTTCTCATCCACAACTTGCACCTGAATGGTCCGGAGAGAGATGCTTTCTTATTGCGACTGATTGTGTCGTTCCTGGTGTACCTGACTATGTTGGTCCAGCGGATGGTGTGATTGATCAGAAGCAGCCGGTTCGTCTTGAGTGGAGCAGTGTCGAAGGGGCAAACAGGTACAATGTGCAAGTTGATAACGACAGCAGTTTCAGTTCGCCCGAAAAAGATGTACAGGGTAGCTCGACATTTTATGATGTTTCTGATCTTGACAACGATGTTCGTTATTGGTGGCGTGTGAGAGCGTTTGATTTCAGTTGTGGTTATGGTGATTGGAATGATGGAAGCTATGATTTCACAACCGAGCAATGTCCTCCTCTTAGTTTGCCTGTTTATTTAAGTCCGGTCGATGGTGCAATAAACCAAACACAGCCAATCAGGCTCGACTGGAATAATGTT
>JAUVAR010000131.1 GCA_030591625.1 Candidatus Zixiibacteriota bacterium | reverse complement strand
CGCATTTTAAGCATGTACCATTTCGAATCATTGTGAATGATCCACATTCTTGACACATGTCTCCTTCATATCCCTGGAGTTTTGCGTCACGGATTCTTTTTTTGAGTCTGTTTTCAACTCTGTCGATTCCTCCTGAATCGATCGCGCTGACATACTCAAGCACCTTCTCCGATTTTTCAGTGTTCTTTGTTGGACTTGAACTCTCCATCTGTTTACCATTGCCGTTGCCTCCGACGATTGTACCTTCAAGTCTATTGATGATTGGATCGTGTTGCGATTTTATGTCGCTTTTTTGGCGGCTGGCAGCCGTGACTTGTCCTGTCACACTGGCGTTGGCCGTTTCTTCTTCTTCCCATTCAATAGATTCTCCGGATGGACTACCGAGTGTATCTGCTCTTAAATCTTCATCTGAAACATGTGCCAGGTCGTTCCGGCCAAGATAAGTAATGGCCAACTCCCTGAAGAGGTAGTCGATAATAGACGTACCCATTTTAATCGACTTATTACCTTCTACCATACCGTTTGGTTCAAAACGGCTAAAGAGAAACGCTTCTGCGAATTCTTCCAGTGGAACACCATGTTGTAAGCCTAAAGAGACTGCGATAGCGAAGCAATTCATGAGGGCACGGAAAGCAGCTCCTTCACGGTGCATATCTAAAAATATTTCGCCTAAGGTGCCATCGGAATATTCACCTGTCCTGAGGTAGATTTTGTGTCCACCGACTACAGCTTTTTGAGTATATCCACCACGACGGTTAGGTAGTTTGCGACGTTTGGCGATATAGCGGTAAATGATTTTCTCTGTCATTTGTGAGGCGACCTTTTCAACTGAGGCACCTGCTTCTAATTCTTCTTCCGAATCATCAAATAAGGAAGATGACAGAGGCTGGCTCAGTTTGGAACCATCACGATAGAGGGCAACCGCTTTAGTCATGTTCTCCCATGACATCTTGTATGCTTGCTTGACTTCATCGATAGATGCTTCAGCCGGCATATTGATAGTCTTAGAAATAGCACCGGATATGAACGATTGAGCAGCACCCATCATGTGGATATGCGCCTCAAAGCTAATGAATCGTTTTCCTTTTCGTCCGCACTTGTTAGCGCAGTCAAACACCGGAAGATCTTTTTCTTTAAGATGTGGGGCGCCTTCAATAGTCATCGTACCACAACAGAATTCTGAGGCAGCTTCAATTTGTTCTTTAGTGAATCCCAACAGCTTGAGCAAATTGAAATCGATTGAGTTGAAAACTTCATCATCAAATCCAAGCGTGTCTGTCAGGAACTCTTCACCAAGTACAAACTTATTGAACGAGAAGCTGATATCAAAAACATTGGCAATGTTTTCTTCGAGCTTAGTGAGTTCATCGTCGGAGAATCCCTTAGCTTTGAGTGATTCATGATTGATAAACGGTGCACCTTTGAGAGTCTTGTGACCTGTTGCATAGGCGATGATATCATCAACTTCAGTTTCATTATATCCAAGTCGTTTTAAGGCGGTAGGTACAGACTGATTGATGATCTTGAAATATCCACCACCTGCCAGTTTCTTAAACTTAACAAGTGAGAAATCTGGTTCGATACCGGTTGTGTCGCAATCCATTAGAAGACCGATAGTTCCGGTCGGGGCGATTACTGTTACCTGAGCATTGCGAAAACCATGCACTTCACCCATTTCAATTGCGCCATCCCAAACCTGACGGGCTGTAGCGACAACGTTTTCTGGTAGATAGGCAGGGTTGATACCGGTCGGTTTGACCGTCAAATTTTCGTATTCAGATCTTTCGGCGTTATATGCGGCACGTCGGTGGTTGCGGATGACTCTTAGCATGTGGTCACGGTTTCGGTAGAATCCGGGGAATGGACCGTGCTCTTTCGCCATCTCAGCAGATGTAATATACGATTGACCGCAAAGAATCGAAGTCAACGCTCCACACCAGGCATGACCGCGAGGTGAGTCGTACGGAATTCCCAACCGCATCAAGAGTGTTCCGAGATTGGCAAAACCCAATCCGAGCGTTCTGAATTCAAAGCTTTTCTGAGCTATTGATTGTGATGGGAACGAAGCCATCAGGACTGAAATTTCCAACACCATTGTCCAGACACGAGTCGCATGCAGATAGCCATCCATATCGAAGTTGCCATCTTCGTCAAGCAACTTTACTAAGTTGATCGAAGCGAGATTGCAGGCGGTGTCATCTAAGAACATATATTCTGAACAAGGATTGGAGGCGTTGATACGACCATCTTCCGGACAGGTATGCCATTCATTAATTGTCGAATCAAACTGAACTCCCGGATCGGCACAAGACCATGCAGCGTAGCATATCTTGTCCCAAATTTCTGAGGCAGGGATTGATTTCGCTACAGTACCATCGGTTCTATTGCGAAGGGTCCAATCTTCACCAGCCTGAAGTTTTTCAAAGAACTGGTTCGGGATTCTGATCGAATTATTTGAATTCTGACCCGATACTGTCAGGTATGCTTCGGAATCCCAATTGGTGTCGAGATCAATAAAGTCGATCTCTGCAATACCCTGAGAGGCAAGTTCGATAATCTTATTAATGTATGCGGCAGGGACGCCAAATTGACGAGCAGTTCTGAGGGCAGTTTTTAGCTCTTTGTTTTTATCAGGCGACGTAATGATCTTGGTAGTGCCGTCCTTATCAGTTATTTGAACAGCATTAAAGATATTCTTAAGCTGATTTTGAATTGTCTTGGAACCGGTAACCAAAGCAGCAACTTTTTGTTCTTCAATAACTTTCCAGTTTATAAACTCTTCAATATCCGGATGGTCAAGATCAAGACAAACCATTTTAGCCGCACGACGTGTAGTGCCGCCTGATTTGATAGCACCGGCAGCTCTATCGCCAATCTTTAAGAATGACATAAGACCTGATGACATACCGCCACCAGAGAGCTTTTCACCGGAGCCTCTAACACTTGAGAAATTAGAGCCTGTACCCGAGCCATATTTGAATAGGCGTGCTTCTCTAACCCAGAGATCCATTATGCCGCCCTCGTTGACTAAGTCATCGGAGACAGCTTGAATGAAGCAGGCGTGTGGTTGAGGGCGTTCGTAGGCTGATTTGGCCTGAGTCAGGACATGAGTGTCTGGATCAACATAATGATGTCCCTGTGCTTTGCCTGTTATGCCGTACGCTTGATGTAGTCCGGTATTAAACCATTGAGGTGAATTTGGTGCGGCGATTTGACTGGCCAGCATAAAGCAGAGTTCATCGTGGAACGCATCAGCGTCTTCTTCGGTGTCAAAATAGTTATGCTTTTGGCCCCATTCACGCCAGCATCCGGCCAAACGACCAAAGACCTGTCTTGAATCTGTTTCTCCGCCTGTAACTACAGAGCCGTCTTCGTTAGTAATCGGCTGACCCTGTTCATCAATCTGCGGTACACCCGCCTTACGGAAATACTTTTGGGCAAGAATATCAACCGCGACCTGCGACCAACTCTCTGGTACTTCTACATTGTAGAGTTGAAAAACTACAGAACCATCCGGGTTTCTTATCTCAGATGTTCTTTTAACGAAATTTATGCGTGCATATGGGGACTCGGATGCCCGAGTAAAGCGCCGTTGAACCTTCAAACGTTACCTCCTGTAACCGGATTCTCAGCCATAATATCAGATCCTAATTCTCTGTTTTCTTTTCCTTTGCGATAATGACTTTGAAAAAAGGGACTACTAAGCCTCACGATTCTATTAAAGACCGTTTCGGGCTCCCCAAGTCACGTTCAATCTTCAAAGTGGCACAATATATTGGGGTCGGCACTACTCAAACCACAAAAAATTGTGGTTTGGGGTCATTATTTTATACTTCATTGTGGTGCTTATGGTTACGCAAGCAAACAGTTTAGGGCTTCTATTCTTCTGTACTGAAACATCGTTTTATTGAAGAATATACAACTCTTAATGATATGTCGTACATGAAGTTAAAACAGGTCAGGAAATATGGCCCTTCTTTCCTGCTGTGTGATAATAGTTGTCAACCTGTCAAATTGTTGTTTTGCATGATTTTAACAAGATATCAACATTTGGTACCATACGTATCCACATAAATTGTTGATAAATGGTCTGGTTTGGGTCGCAAATCTCGATAGAATCAAGGAAAGTTTGGGGGGGAATTCTCTTCATGTTGGTCAGACAATGAAGTGATGACGACAAAAAAGAATCATATTTGCAAAAGGTGGGAACCAACTGAGATCTGTGTGGTTCTGAGAAATTGATAGTAGTATTTGTGTAGCTATTTTGTCTACAAACGACTTAAAATATATCCCGGGTGCAACATTGTTACAGACACTTAACAATTATATACAGCTGACAAAACCAACGATCATGCTTTTAGTGCTTCTGACGGGTGGAACTGCACTCGTATGGGAAGGTAGCCTGCTTGGTGATCCGATCCGATTTACGTTGATTCTTTTGGCACTCTTCTTAACGGGTGGCTGTGCCAACGCACTAAATCAATATTTCGAACGTGATATCGATGCTCGCATGGAACGCACAGCAGCGCGGCGACCACTTCCGGGGAAACGTATTAGTTCAACCAGCGCCTTGATCTTTTCTTTATCGATAGGACTGGTTGGAGTTCTTATTCTTTGGATAGGTTTCAACGCTATGTCAGGTCTTATGGCACTTGGAACTATTTTGTTCTATTCGCTTTTCTATACTCTTGTGCTCAAACCTAATACCCCTCAGAATATTGTTATTGGTGGGGCTGCGGGAGCTTTTGTTCCGGTGGGGGCATGGGTTGCAGCAGCGGGTGAAATGTCTGTTGAGGCCTGGATACTTTTTGCCATTGTCTTTTTCTGGACACCACCTCACTTTTGGGCACTCGCCTTATATTGTAAAGATGATTATATAAAAGCCAAACTCCCCATGATGCCTTTGGTGCGAGGGGATGCCTCGACCCTTCGGCAGATATTTGTATATACTATTATAATGTGCGTTGTTTCCCTGTTACCACTCATCTATGGAGCAGGACTGATCTATCTTGGTGTAACTCTCTGGCTTGGTATGCAGATGATTCGACGAGCAATAATCGTTAATCAGGATATGAGTGAAAAGCGTTTGAAGTCACTCTTTGGCTATTCGATAGTATATCTATTTGGTTTGTTTATTGTTTTAGCGATTGAATCGATGATTGGGGCCTATCAACCATGGGAAATTATCAGCCAGGTGGGGATCTGATGAATCAATCCAGACTTATAGTGGAACGATCTAGTCCCGATTGTCTTGGGTGGAGAGGTTTTTCTGTTGACATCAACACGGGTGAAGAGTTTATTCTGAGCGTGCATCCCAAACGATACAAAGATGAATTGATAAATAAGGTACAACCTGAAACTGTGCCGAGTTATGTGATATAAAGCAAGTAGTTGTAGGTAAGACGGACATCAAATGGCGCAGATATTTCCCAAATGGTCTAACACAGTTCCAATCGCATTGGCATTAGCAGGCTTTTTTCTGCTTATTACTGTGTCTGGTGGGGTGTGGTACTATGGTTCTCCGGAATATACCGATGTAGGTTACCGTCCGAAGCAACCGGTTGAATATTCACATAAGCTCCACGCCGGTGATCTTGGCATCGACTGTCGTTACTGCCACACAGGTGTTGAGAGTGGGGCAAGAGCTTTGGTTCCGCCAACTCGTACTTGTATGAATTGTCATACCCTAGTTAAACCGGAGAGTGAAAAGCTTTCTCTGGTGCGACGTTCATTCGCAACGGGAGAACCGATTGAATGGGTGCGAGTAAATGATATTCCTGATTATGCTTATTTTGATCATTCGATTCATATAAATAGCGGGGTTGGCTGTATTAGTTGTCATGGCAATGTAGCCGAAATGGAAGAAGTTACACTCTCCAAGTCGTTGAGTATGGGTTTTTGTCTTGAATGCCATCGTTCGCCGGAAGAAAATCTTCGTCCGCTTAACGAGGTTACAAATATGAAATGGGCAAAGTCAAGCGACCATGCGTCGCTCGCTGCCCTTTGGAAAAAAGAGAGAGGCCTGGAGCCACCGGAAGCGTGCTCGGGATGTCATAGATGAAGAACGGACCAAAGACAGAAGGCAAAAACTACTGGCGTTCGCTCAACCAGTTAGCCGGGACTGACAAATTTAAGCAGTTCCTGCATCGAGAATTCCCCAAAGGCACAGCTGATTGGGCTGACAATGAATGGAGCCGTCGTTCATTCCTTACAACTATGGGTGCATCGTTCGCGCTTGCTGGATTGGTGGGGTGTCGTCGTCCGGTTGAGAAAATTGTACCGTATGTGACTCGTCCCGAAGGAATGCAGCCGGGTGAAACACTTTCGTATGCAACAACAATGATGCTTGGTCGTTCAGCTTACGGGTTGGTGGTAACGTCCTATGATGGTCGTCCGGTCAAGATTGAAGGAAATGAAAAGCATCCGTCATCGCTGGGGTCGGCATCAAGTCAGATGCAGGCAGAGATGCTGAACCTCTACGATCCGGATCGTTCGCAGTCAGTAATGAACGGTCGGCGTGAATCAACCTATGAAGATTTTGTAGCCTTTTGGAAAGAGCAGGAAACAAAGTTTGCCGAGAATGATGGCGAAGGTCTGGCTCTGTTGTGTGAGTCTGTTTCGTCACCTACTCAAGAGCTACTAATAGCTGCCTTTAAAAAGCGTTATCCTAAGGCTACAGTTGTTTTTTATGATCCGATCTCAGACGAGAATATTTACTCAGGTATTTTTGCGGCAACGGGTAAGTCTCTGCAACCGATATATGATTATGATAAAGCGGATGTTATTCTTGCACTCGATTCGGATTTCTTGCAGGCAGAATCAGAGTCTGTCAGAGCAATGAAGAAATTCTCAGTTGGTCGGAAAGTACGTTCTCAGACTGACACAATGAATCGTTTGTACTCAGTTGAAAGTAATTTTACAGTTACTGGTGCACAGGCCGATCATCGTTTACGTCTTAAGTCATCGCTTGCAGGGAAATTTGTAATGGTGTTGGCGTACGAGTTAACCCAGTTGGGTATTGAACTCCCGTTTGATGCTAATAAAATATCTGATCCAGCGATTGATTCAAAGTTTGTGAAAGTGCTCGCATCTGATTTGGTGAGTGCCAAAGGAAAGTCTTTGATTGTGGCTGGTGCAAGACAACCTGCGGAACTGCATTCGGTTGTCG
>JAUVAR010000054.1 GCA_030591625.1 Candidatus Zixiibacteriota bacterium | reverse complement strand
TAATATCGGTGAACTGAATCCGAGTAAAGTCGCACAGGGTTTGTGTGAGGCTGGAGTATTAGCAGAGACTAACGATTCAACTAAAGAGAGCCAACGGCTCTTTCCGAGGCCTCCGGTATTATGTCCGGGCTGTCCGCATCGGGGAGCGTTTATGGCCCTTAAGAAACTTGGTGTTGCTGTAACGGGTGATATCGGATGTTACACTCTTGGTGTGCTGGAGCCACTCAATGCGATGGATTCATGTATTTGTATGGGTGCGTCGATTGGAACTGCTATTGGAATGGAGAAAGTGAAAGGTTCGGAGAAGGGTACAGTCGCTGTTATTGGTGACTCGACTTTCTTCCATTCGGGGATTACCGGCTTGGTTGACGCAGTTTACAATCAAAGTAATGTAACGATTATAATTTTAGATAATAGTGCGACGGCAATGACGGGCGGACAGCAACATCCATCGACTGGACATACCTTGATGGGTGATAAAGCTGTAATGATTGATATTGAGCAGTTATGCAAAGCTGTGGGAGTTAAGAATTTCCGCAGGGCTGACGCGTATGATTATGAAGCAACAATGAGTATTATCAAAGAAGAGATCGACAAAGAAGGTCCATCGGTGATTTTGACCGACCGACCATGTGTATTGATGCCTAAGCGGATAATGAATGAACCTTATGTTGTTGATTTAGAGCTTTGTAATGGTTGTTCGGCCTGTTTCAGGATTTCATGTCCGGCTATTGCTGCGTCAGATGAAACAAATGAACGAGGTCATCCCAAAGCTCTGATCGATCAAACGATGTGTACCGGTTGTACTTTGTGTGCGCAGGTATGTAAACCTGAAGCGATCATTTTGAAAAGCCAGTTTGTAACGGTGTAGGTATAATATGACTAATAATAAGATAGATATTTTGATAGTTGGAGTTGGTGGACAGGGAGTGTTGCTTGCTTCTGAGGTTGTCGCTGAGGTTGCTATTGCTGCCGGACTTGATGTGAAGAAATCGGAGGTACATGGAATGGCTCAGCGTGGTGGGGTTGTTTCATCTCATATTCGAATTGATGACAAAGTCTATTCGCCGATGATCCAAATCGGGCAAGCTGATATTTTGCTGTCGTTTGAACAGGCAGAGGGATTACGGGCTGTCGAATGGTTGAAACCTGATGGACATGTGGTTGTTTCGCAAACGAGAATTATTCCGGCGATTGTAACATCTTCTAAAGATCATGATTATCCGGAAGACCCGATTGGCGAGCTTCGAACTCTGGTTAAGAAAGTTATAGATGTTGAAGCTGACCAGATTGCCCGTGAATTGGGGAATCCTCGTTTGGTAAATACGATTCTTTTGGGGGTAGCATCGAATTTTCTACCATTTGAGCAATCTCTTTGGGAGCAGACACTCAAGAAAAAGATCAAACCGAAGCTGGTAGATTTGAACCTTGAAGCGTTTGCTCGCGGTGTCAAAATCAAGCTTGTTGGTGAGTCGGTCTGACCGATTTTTGGCGGAGATAGGGAATACGGGAATGTCTAGAAACAGCTGTTCCCGTTTTTTGTATTGAAGTATGAGACTATTGGTCAAACTTAGCTTGACTGAGCCATAAAAACTCTATTATTATCAACCACTTACAACTGGTTTAGCCGAATGGAGAAATATTGATTTACGGCGTAATTATGGCAGGTGGAAGAGGCGAGCGATTTTGGCCGCTTTCCAGAACCTCGAGGCCAAAGCAATTTTTGAAATTGACTTCTGATCGGACAATGCTCGATGAAACTATCGAACGAGTTCGCCCGATCATTGATCTTGATAATTTCCGCATTGTGACTGGTGAGTCGATGGGGGATTTAGTTCTTAAATCTGCATCTTATCTGTCTGAGAAGAATGTGCTTACCGAACCATTTGGTCGGAATACCGCACTCGCTATTGGACTGGCAGCGATACATCTTCGCCGAGAAGACCCGGATGCTACAATGGTTGTTTTGTCGGCGGATCATCTTATTCGTCCGGTTGAAAAACTTCTGCGGATTTTAGAAGATGGCTGCAAAATTGCGATTGAAAAGGATGTTTTGATTACAATCGGTATTGTCCCGACTCGTCCTGAAACTGGATATGGTTATATTAAGTTGGGTGATGAATACGAATGTAAGTTTGATTCCGAAGTGTTTCAGGTATCTGAATTTACTGAGAAACCTAAACTGGTTGTAGCTCAGGAATATTATTATTCACGAAAACATCTCTGGAATGCCGGTATGTTTATCTGGTCGGCGAAATCGATACTTGATGCTCTGAGCAAACATCTTCCACCACTTCATGCTTCTTTGATCAATTATGAAAGTAAGATTGGAACCAATGGCGAAGCTGAAGCTCGCAAAGAGTTGTATGAAAAGACTGATCCGATTTCAATTGATTATGCAGTTTTAGAGAAAGCTGAAAATGTTCTTACGATTAAAGCTGATATCGTGTGGGATGATGTTGGTAGCTGGAATTCTCTGGAACGTTACAAGGATCGTGATGCTGAGAATAATGTCATAATTGGTGATGCGATTCTGCATGATACCTTTGAGACGACGATTGTTAACGATGCGGAAGGTATAGTTGCCTGTATCGGGTTATCTGATCTGGTAGTAGTGCGCTCAGGTGATATTACGCTGGTAGCGCATAAGACAAAAGTTGGGAAAGTTAAAGATCTACTCGTGAAACTGGCTAAAGATGAGAAAAGAAAAAAATATCTATAAACTTCTTATAATTACTGTCTCCCTTGGTCTGCTCATGGGATGTTCTCCTTCGGATGGTCGGGTAGTTGATGAGCGATCAACTTCTGATGATAGGAGCGGGACCACATCACGAGGGTTTGACCCGCTTGAATTGCCCCGTGATAAAGAGGTGATTCCTAAGGTTCGTCCCAATAATCAATCGTTAATTGGACGTCAGGAAATAGTGAGTGAGGATACAACGGCTGTCTTGGAAGATTCGACTTTGGTAATACCGCAATATTTTAGAGAAAGTATCGATTCTTTAAACTCGCAGGCTTATCGGGTGCAACTCGAAACGAGTAAGCTGTATGGTGAAGCGAAACAGGCAGCGATGATTGCAGAAGAGATTTTTGACCGTCCTGTATTTATAGATTATGAGGTGCCGTATTTCAAGGTAAGAGTCGGCAGTTTTGTTTCACGGGATTTAGCCGAGGCGTATCGTCAGAAAGCTCGTGGGTCGGGATATAGTTCGGCCTGGGTTACTATGGTAACACTCAATCAAAAGACTGCTTCAAGTTTGTACGAAGACCAGAGTGGTCTTGAGCAGATGGTTGATTCGCTTAAGGTTGATAGTATCATTAACGAATATGAACAGAATTGATATTGAAATGATTGATCAGAATTCACCTGATACCGAGCTTGTAGAGAAAGCGGCTAAACTGCTTACGAGCGGTCAATTGGTGGTTGGACCTACTGAAACTCAGTATGGGTTGATGGCTCGGGGTGATGATAGTGCTGTTTTGGATGAATTATATAAATTGAAAAAGCGTCCGATGACTGCTCCTACTGCGATTTTTGTAGGTAGCTATTCTGAAGTTACGAAGTATGCATATACCAACAAAATGAGCGACAGCTTAGCTGAGGCGTTTTTGCCGGGACCATTGACCCTTGTGCTGGCCGCAAAAGAACATTTGAAATCGCCGGTCGCTTGTGATGGAAAAGTTGGTGTTAGAATTTCATCGTCACCATTTTTGACTTCTCTGATTGGAAAAGTAGATTATCCTGTTACAGCTACTTCGGCTAACTTGAGTGGTTGTGCAGGTTCAGATTCGGCCCGAGAGGCGATGGAGTCATTTGGGGATGCGGTCAGCTTGTATCTTGATGCGGGAGTGTTGGATGGCCCGGTTTCGACTGTGATTGATTGTAGTGGTAAAGAGGTCAAACTAATCAGAGAAGGTGCGATTAGTTTTGAATTGGTGCGAGAAACGGTTTCTGGAGTACAATAAGTAGAGATGGATTATAAAATAATGTTTGTATGTACTGGAAACACCTGTCGGTCACCAATGGCGGAAGCTGCGCTGAGGGTGCTTCTGGAGCGAGAACGACCTGGTAAGACTGATGTGTTTTCTTCTGGTACCGGTGCTGCTGATGGATTCCCGGCCACTCGGTATGCAATTGAAGCATCGAAAATGTGGGATTGTGATATGTCGGACCACAAGTCTCAGATTTTGACTCCAGAATTGATTGATGATGCTGATCTGATTTTAACTATGGCGCCAAGTCATTATGAAGAAGTAATATCACAGAGTCGTTCGGCTGAAGAGAAGACTTATCTATTTAAGAATTTTCCTGATCCTGGCGGAACAGGAGAAAAAGTTGATGATCCAATTGGTCAAACATTGGATAAGTACAACGAAACGTTTCTCGAAATAGGTGAGTATCTGGGTAAAAATTTAGACGAGATATTGAAACGAATTGACAGGGAAATAAATGCCTGAAAAATCACTACTACAAAATATAATTGTTGGGCTGATTATTGCTGCCGGTGTTTTTCCGCTTGGTTATTTTGTGTCGGTAGAAACGGGAATTGCCGAGGCTTCATCGGTTGATATGCTTGAGGCCGAACCGGTTTCGATAGAAGATCGTTATGTAGAAAATCTTTCGTTTGGTGTCGGTGAAAAACTGACATTCGATATTGGTTACGGTTTTATCAATGCCGGTACAGCTACTATGGAAGTTGTCAAATTGATTGAATGGGAAGAGCGTCCAAGTTTTCAGATAGTTACAAGAGCTAAGTCGAATAAGCTGTTTTCATCGGTGTATCCGGTTGATGACCGGGTTGAGACGATAATGGATGCGGTCGGTTTGTTCAGTTGGAAATTTGAAAAGAAATTGCGCGAGGGAAGTTATCGTTCTGACCGACGTTATTCTTTCGACCAGAAAAATCACTCTGTCGTTTATAAAGAGGATACGATTGAGGTGGCACCGTTTGTTCAGGATGCTTTGTCTGTTTTGTACTATATTCGTTCACAGGACCTTGAAGTAGGGAAAACAACTGTAGTCAATGCATTTGTTGACGGGCGTAAAATCGAGATGGATGTGGTAGTGCACAAGCGAGAGACAATTACTGTTGATGCCGGTACTTTTGATTGTCTGGTTGTGGAACCGATTACAAAGTCGGTAGGACTTTTCCGGCATGAAGGTAAACTCAAAGTCTGGCTTACCGATGACCGCCTGAAAATGCCAGTGCTGATGAAATCAAAAGTTGTCGTAGGCTCTATCAAGGCTGAACTGACTGATTATGTAATTGGTGAGCTTGCAGATTTATAATTCTTTCAGATATTTGATCCAAATCTGATACTATAGCCCCGACATTGACCGGATGACTTGACACAGCACTCCGTTTTAGTAATACTAACAGTCTTAATCGCCCTGTCTGATTCTGGTTTGAATTGGTCGGGCAAAATTGTTATAAAAGAGAGAGTATTTTAGGGAATAAATTATGGCCAAACTTGTTGAATGCGTCCCAAACTATTCCGAAGGAAGACGCCCCGAAGTCCTTGAAGCTATTTGTGATGCGATCAAATCGGTCGAAGGTGTGACACTTTTAGATCATGAGATGGATCCAGATCATAACCGCGCTGTTGTAACTTTTGTGAGCCATCCTAATTTAGCTGTTGAAGCGGCGTTTAGGGGGTATCAGAAAGCTGCCGAATTGATCGATATGACAACTCATACTGGAGAACATCCACGTATGGGGGCATGTGATGTCTGTCCGTTTATTCCACTCTCTGAGATGACTGAGGATGACGCTATTGAACTGGCGCACAATTTGGCTGAGCGAGTAGGGAATGAGCTCAAAATTCCTGTCTATTTGTATGAGTCGGCTGCATCAACTCCCAAGCGCAAGAATTTGGCCAAAGTGCGTAAAGGTGAATATGAGGGGATGCGTGACACAATTGAAACTGACGCTTCACGAAAACCTGATTATGGCCCATCGAAAATGAACTTGAAAGCTGGAGCAACGGCGATTGGTGTCAGGTTCCCGTTGGTTGCGTACAATGTTTATCTGGATACGAATAAGAAATGGATTGCCGATAAGATTGCTGATGCCGTTCGCAGCTTAAAGGGTGGATTTAGATTTGTTAAGGCACTTGGGTTTGAAATTAAAGAGCGCGATCAGGTTCAGATTTCAATGAATCTTGTAAACTATCAGAAGACTCCTGTTTTTCGTGTTTTTGAAACGATAAAGAGTGAGGCTGCCCGCTATGGTGTGAATGTGACATCTTCGGAAATTATTGGACTTTTGCCCAACGAAGCGATTCTTGATGTAGCTGATTTCTATCTTAGACTTGAAGGTTTTTCAAAAGATCAGATTCTTGAACAGAAACTTCAGGATGCAGATTCGGGTGGGGCACAGGCAGGTGAATCGTTCTATGACGAAGTAGCTGCTTCATCTCCGGCTCCGGGTGGTGGTTCGGTGGCTGCATCGGTAGGTGCTCTTGCGGCTGCATTGGCGGCGATGGTATGTCGCTTAACAGTTGGGAAAAAACAATATGCCAAGGTGAAAGATGAACTAAGTATAGTTCGTGATAAGGCTGACACGCTTCGTGCGGATTTGACTACGCTTGTTGATACTGATAAAGAGGCGTTCAATGATGTCATGGCTGCCTTTAAAATAGATGCAGATGAAGAGACTCGTAAGAAAGCTGTGCAGGATGCCACACAAAATGCGTCCGAAGTACCGTTAACGGTGATGAAGAAATCGCTTGAGACTCTTGAACTGGCGTATATAGTTGCAGAAAAAGGAAACGAGAATTCGATCACTGATGCTGGGGTGGCCGGCCTTATCGGTCTGGCTGCGGTTGAAGGTGCAGATTATAATGTTAGGATCAATTTAACATCCTTGGATGACCCGAAAGTTGTCAAGAAATTAAAAGATGAAGCAGCTCGTGTGGTTTCGGAAGCTCGTGAGGTGGCAGGTAAGATCAAACAATTGGTAGAGGCCAAACTGTAATCGATGGCTCAATTTGTAGATCTACATATGCACACAACCTGCTCCGATGGAGTCTATACTCCGGAGTTAATACTTACTAAGGTTCGTGAATCCGGAGTGGTTGCTTTTTCGGTAACAGATCATGATTCTGTTGAAGCTTACGAATATCTCGGAGTAAATCTTACGGTTGATGATCCTGAATTGGTAACCGGAGTTGAACTATCGGTAGCGGTTGATGGTGATGATATGCACATGCATGCTTACCTGTTTGATCTTGATTCTGATGAATTCAACTCTGCTTTAGAGGATTTTCAAGAAAAACGGAACTCCAGAGGCAGGTTGATGGTTCAAAAGCTGGCAGAAATGGGTCTTGTTATGCCGTTTGAAGCGGTGGAAGAAAAGGCTCAGGGGAAAGTAATTGGACGACCTCATATCGGAGAGGCAATGGTTGAACGTAATCTTGTATCGACTTTCGATGAAGCGTTTGGAAGGTATCTTGGAAATGGGCGTCCAGCATATCTACCGAAAGCTCAGATGACACCTGAAGAAGCGATTGAGCTGATTCATCGGGCTGGTGGAATTGCAGTAATTGCGCATCCGTATATTGGTCAAATGAACAAACATATTGAGGCGCTTTCACAAATCGGACTTGATGGAATTGAAGTATATCATTATGCCCATTCCAAGGCACAGACTGAACAACTTAAGCATATGGCTGATCGCTTGAGTCTTGTGTCGACTGGTGGGTCTGATTTTCATGGCAGAAATGAACGAGATGCAAAAATTGGATCACAAAACGTACCGGCTGAATTGCTTGAACAAATGAAGAAACGAGCTCTGGAAGTAGGAATATAAATTTGCGTAAGATTATCATAATTTGTGTAACAATGGTTACATCCCTGACATCATTTGCCTTGTCGGCAGAATTAACACTCGAACGGCAGCGTGATATAATTGAGCGTTTTATGATTGTCAATGGTCAGTCCGAACGCTCAGTTGTTCAGTCTGCAATGGCCGGTATCGATGAAGATCATCCTATTAAATGTGGTACTCCCGATATTTTGGCCTTTTATGATAATTATGACAGGTTGGATAAATCACTGCTTTCATCAATGGGAGTACAGGCAGTTGTGCGTCCATCGCTTTCGTACTTTTATGATACTCCTGGTGGGCGTATACGAATTCACTATAGTACTACACCACCTCATGCGGTACCTAATCCGGGTATTGATAGTGATGGCGACGGAGTGCCTGATTATGTTGAGGATATCGCGCGTATCTCAGATTCGGTTTATAATATAACTGTAACAGTTATGGGTTATCCATCTCCGTTATCTGATGTCGCCTGTGCCAATGGAGGCGATGACCGTGTTGATATTTATCTTAGGAATTTAGGCGGAAGTTTTTACGGGTTGACTTATGTCGATACAGCCTGTGCGACTGATGGAAGCTATCAATATATTCCTTCCTGGGTTGAGATAGAAAATGATTACAGCGAACCAGGATTTGCTGCTTACCAGGGTCGTCCACTTGATGCTGCGCGGGTTACGATTGCTCATGAGTTTTTTCATACAATACATTTTTCTATTGATGCTCTTGAATCGCGTGAGTTTTATGAGATGACTGCAGTTTGGATGGAAGAGGAGCAATATGATGATATCAATGATTACTATTCATTGCTTCCGATATTTTACAATAACCCCAGAATATCGCTTCAGATGACAGATCAGATTGGGGGATTGCATCAGTATGCTTCAATGGTTTGGCCTTTGTATCTTTCTGAGAAGTATAGTCCTGAGATTATTAGAGATATCTGGATAGAGTCCGGGAATCTTGGAGCGGGACCGAGCTGGTTGTATGCTACCAATAATGTTCTCGACTCGGTAACAAACAGTTCCAAGAATTTGGCGCATGCTTTGCAGGAGTTTGCTGTCTGGAACTATTTTACCGGTCGTTATTACAATGATGCTCCTTCGGATACATTAAGGTTTGAAGAAGGTGAGGCATACCCAAGTATTCCATTTACAGTTACGAAGATAGTTGATGTTGGTATCGGCTTGCCAAAAGATACAGTGATTATCCCTATAATGGATGTGCGTGATACCTATCCTATATTTGTTAATAAAGAACTAAATCCACTCGCACCTCAACCAAACGCTGCAACTTATGTCAGATTTGAGAATATACAGGGAATGTCAACTTACAATTGTGATTCAGTTATAATAGATACTTCGATATTGGGGACTATATCTTATAATTGTGTTGATTCGACACTTGATACAAATAGTCTGGACTCACTCTTTATTGGTTTGGAAACTGCGACTAATGTATTGTGGGGAGTGACAATAATCGGACAGTTAGAGGATATACCTGATTCAAACGAGATTTTTGCATATTCACCAATTGACACGAGCATATTGATGGCATTCGATAATTTAATGGCATTTAAGTCGTTAACTGTTATTGCTTCGGCTGCCACTATTGATCCGAGTTATTTTACACCGCTTGGATTGATGGGGTTTGGTTATTTCGTATATGATTCGACAGCGACCTATCCCCGTGATAGTAGTACAATAAATATCAAAACAGCCTTGTTGACACCGTATCCAAATCCTGCCATAGTAGTGCTGATGGATAATGAAAGTGTAGCGAACAATGGAAAGAGTATAACTTTCCGTTTTGAACTTGCTACCGATTCAATTGGTGATTTCATAAACGATGAACCATTCTATTTGGTTGATATCTTTACTGTTGCCGGTGAGCGGGTAAGGTCATTTAATGCCGATGATGAGTTGGTTCGCCCCGACCGAGCAACAAGCAATGATTATTACCAAATTGAGATCCCCTGGAATATGAAAAATGATGCTGGATTAGATGTCAATTCGGGTGTTTATATCGTTTATATCAGACTTTTCACAGACAGAATAGGGAAAGAATTGATAGCCGAGGAACGGACAAAAGTGGCGATCATACGATGATAAATGATGTGCGGATATTAACTCGCATAGCTCTCTTTTCCGCACTAATTTATGTGTTTTCATGGGCGACCTCATATATACCAAATGTTAATCTAATTTTCTTTGTAGTCTTTTCTGCTGGATATCTTTGGGGGAGTGCCGCCGGATTTCTTGTCGGAACTATTGGTATGCTTCTCTGGACAGTTCTCAATCCGTTTGGACCGGCTGCTCTTCCTGTAATGCTGGCGCAGATTTTTGGGGCTGGTTTGTCTGGGTTTGTTGGAAGCATAACTGCAGGGTTGGGATTTGAGAATTATCAAAGTCGGTTCAAACCTATTTGGCTGGCATTGTGCGCTGTGATATGCACAGTCTGTTATTATTTACCTGTCAATCTGGTTGATGCATATCTTTTTCAGCCATTTATGCCCCGTTTTATCAGTGGCTGGATAATGTCATTATTGTCACTCGGATCGAATGTTTTGATTTTCCCTTTGCTTTTCCCGGTTGTAAGTCGCTTATATAAAAAAGAGCGACTTCTATTATGAATAAACTTCGTTTAATAATATTTACAGGCTTAATGAGTCTGGCCATGCTTTATACATCTGGTGCAGCACAAGATGGTGATATCACACCTTCTCCAGGTGACTCGTTGATGCCCGGCGATTCTGTCTTGCTCGATTCGTTAATTGACTCTACGGTTGTTGATACGCTTCTGTCTGATTCAATCCCTTTGTCTGAGAGTGGAGATACGCTAACGACAGAAGAGCAACGCCGGAAGTTACTTTCTGATTTTGAAACACGATATTTTGAAACACAGGAAGTTAAAAAGGCTGAGCATATACCGGAGTTATCATTTTTTGATTCACTTGTATCATACTTTGCACCTGCCGCATTTAAGCGTCGGACAGAAATTGATCTTTCGTTTGCTCTTAATGCAGGTGACTATTTTAAGACCGACCCATCTTATTTTATACTCGAACATGAAGTGACACCAATGCGCAAGACGGTATCGCCGTTCGGTCTCCGCGGCAGGAGATTGAATGTTATTCATGAGCGTGATTCATACAATCCGTTTGAGCATATTCCGGAACCTGATGGTATGTACGATATGTATGATATCCCCACTATGTTGGATAATGAAATGTACTTGATCCCTGGAGCTGCATCGCTCTTGTTTGGTGGCGAGAACAGTACTGCAACATTGCTGACTACTTCTGTTCGGCCAACTGATGCTACACCTCTTTCTGCTTTGATAGTTGATAAGGGTGGTTTTTTATATTCCGATGCAAGAGGGCGATACTCACGAGCATTTTCAACGGGTCGAAAGGTTAATATTGGTATTGCATACAGGCAGACCGATGGATTGTACCCCGGGCATATTGATCGCTCGTATGATTATATGGCTGATTTCTATGAGCCGATTGGTGATAATTATGGCCTCACCGGTTCTGGTAGAATTTACGACCGCGAAG
>JAUVAR010000277.1 GCA_030591625.1 Candidatus Zixiibacteriota bacterium | reverse complement strand
CCATAGCCGCGCAATTCCCCAGCGTAGGCAATTGTGCCATCAGCAACCGCTCGGACCGATGACCCAGCCTTTCCTTTAATAGTAATGCCGGGCGAAAATGAGCTTAATAGGGTAGTTGGATGGCGCTTCTTGCCAAAACTGCTTGTAATTCGACCCCGATATGGTGACCGTAGCTGCCCTTTGAAGTTAGCAAATACAGATGGCCGATCAGACTGACGGTGTGACTTTGAATTAAGTTGTTCCTCCTGAAGGCGAGCAACCAATGATTCCATCTCTTCGGCAGCTCTTCGCAAGGTCAAAAGACGGTCAGATTCGTCACGAGATTTCTGCTTCAAACGGCCCAAATCGCGTTGTTCTCGTCCTCGTAAAGACTTATCAACTGCAATCGATGTTTCTTTTTGTTTTTTAAGCGATTTTACATTCTTGCTCTGACTGGTCAATTCGTTAAGCTCACTATTTGCCTCATCAAGAATAGTTGAAGCATAAGCGACTTTCTCGGACCCAAAGTGAGAAATTGCAGTCAGATATATAACTTTTCGCTTTGCATCCAAACCAGCATTGGGATCGATTTCAAACTGATTCCCCCGACTGAGATCGGCTGTGTAGAATTGTCTGATATTTCCAAGATAACGACGGCGCGCCATATCATGTTCAATATTACGCTGATCGAGTACAGTTGATGCAGAGTCCACTCCTGACCTGAGAGCCCTCAGATGACTATTTAGTCGCGATATTACTTTGCGGTCAGAAGTTATTTTCTGGTCAAAATCAGCTATCGCTTTACCGACTTCTGATTCTTTGGATTTAAGTGAATCGAGTCTTTTCTGGCCTGAGGTAACTTCCTTTTGAAGCTTTCCCAGTTCGCTTTGTTGTTTGACAATCTCTTTTGATTTCTCTTTGCCGGTGGCAATTGATACCACGAGAATAAGAATTATGCCTATTATTCTAATTATCATAACAGTATATCATTTCAAATATTTATAAACTCCGATATAACCGCTGATCGCTCCCAATAGCCCTGCAATAAGACAAAATGCAACGATTTGATCGTTAACAGGATAAATGATTTCAAATTGAGTGAATGCTATTTTCTGACGACCATACATTAATATACCCCATCCAGCAGCAGTAGAAAACATTGTGACAAGGAAACCTTCAATCAAGAATGGCATAGCTACAAACGTTTTACCGGCACCAAGCAACATCATCTGATGAAACCCCTGAGCCCGTGCCTTTGCCATCAGCCGGATAGAGTTGGCCGAGCTGAGAACCGTTGCCAACAAAATGAGTAATCCGAGCACAAGTCCAACCTGCAAAATAAGTGAACGAGTGCTTTCGGCTTTTTGCAGCCAATCACGACTATAATGAATTTCGGTACCAGGTATTTGTTGCTGGAGTTTATCCTTTAACCTGTCCATATCCTCAAGAGTCAAAAAGTCTGGTTCAATTTTTGCAATGAATGATCTCGGTAATGGGTTGGTGGAATCGTACCCTATCAACAAATCAATACCTACCAGCCGTTCGAGCTCTTCTCGGGCGATCGCTTTTGAAATATAGTCGGCAGTGAAAATCTCTTCCTGCAATATGAGCGAACTGCTGACATCTGCTATCGATGAATCGGGTAAATCCTCCGGCAGGAATATTTCCATCTCAATTTCAGAGAGCAACGAATCGTAAAACTTTTCCGAAGTCATACTTGCAATCCAAAAAAGATCGAACAACAGGAATAACAATGTTAGAGATAAAACCGATGCGAGGGCAGTACCGGGAAATCGTCCGATATTTCGGAATGTCTCTTTTATAATGTAAGTTATCCGAGTCATTGTAACGCTCTGTTTGCAATTTGATAATAATCTGTGTTGGGTAGTTTTGTTTCTATCGGTTCAGATGTAAGCACTACCATGGACCGTCCCGAAACTGCAACTTTAACCAGGAAATCCAAAACACGACGAAATGATTTGCTATCCAGGCCGGCGGTTGGTTCATCAATAATGAGTAACGGTTGATGACCAATTGAAGCCCTTGCATACTGGACCATCGAATATTCGACTCGGGTCAAAGATGACGGGAAATCACCCGCTCGTTTTATCAACGAAAATTCGGCGAGCATCTTACGCAATCGGTCAACCTGTACCTTATTGCGTTCACCGGAAATAATCATCGGCATTCTAATATTTTCAGATACACTAAGAGATGGCACCAATCCAAAGGCCCCTCCTACACCGCCTATTTTTCTTCTTATTGATCGAATTGCACCCTTGCGGCCAGAGCTGATATCTTTGCCAAACATAACAATCGAGCCGGAATGAATTCGGCGAAGTCCGGTCAGGCACTCGATAAGCAGCGTTTTACCAGAACCGGATGAGCCAGTAATAACAACCGAACGACCCGGTTCTACTAAAAGCTTAAGATCGCGAAAGACCTTATCGCCACGATCATTCTTAATGCTGACAGAATCTAATTTTATAAGTAATTCTCTATCCATACCGATACCGGGAAGTATAAGCATCAGAATTGACATTAGACAAAACCGACGCTATCTTGGCGCAACTTTATATTACAGGTTTCATAAATGATTTTACTAAAGAGCAGCCTCAGGTTCAATTTAAAAACTTCAGTAAGAATAATTCTTACAGTTTGTATATTTGTTATAGCTGGCAATAATGTAGCATTTTCGGCAGAATGGGAGATGGTTGATTTCCCCTTAAGAGAGAATATCTCCGGTATTTCCATTGTCCACCCAGATACAATTCATATGGTTACATCGGGAGGCAAACATGCCCGCTCATACGATGGAGGCAAAAGTTGGTGGGGACTCTTTGTAACTGACAATATTCGTCTGGAAGATGTCGATTTCTCGGACGGAACTCATGGTATAGCCGTTGGCCATAAAGGAAGAATGAGCTACACAACAAATGGTGGTGCCAGCTGGATCGCCTGCAATTGGCCCGATACAAATGCGATATTCATCTCTGCCCGTCAGCTTGACAAATCTTCTGCAATTGCTACCGGTATGGTTGGAAACGGCAACGGTTTTAGGTCGGGACTTGGTCTCAGGACTTCGGACAACTGTCAAACATGGTCAAGCTTTACTCTGCCGGGGCAGGCTATTGGTGATATGTATGTATTCGAAAACGGTAAAATTGTTTGTCTCTCCATAGGCTTTATGAACACATCATTAGATTCTGGCCAAACCTGGGATTCAAAACGAGCAACTGATGGCAAGCCGGGGCGCTTGGCTGTCTTTAGTGATAAGTTTGGTTTGATAGTTGGAAATAGTGGCATGGTTGCAAGTTCTAAAGATGGTGGCAAGAGCTGGGCACCCTACGATATTGTTGAAGATGATATCAATCTAACAACGGCTGTTTTTGTCAATGACTCTGTTGCATATATTGGCGGTACAAAAAACACTCTGATGAAGCTAATCAACTTCAAATCATTTGAGCCTATTACATTGCCCGAAGAGTTCAATATTTGGGAACTTGAATACGATGGTCGTTATCTTTGGGCGGTTGGATCCAACGGTAAGATCGCTCGTCTTAAAACAAAATAGTTTTCCATAAATCAGATAGAAAAAGGACTGCCTGAATAAACAGACAGTCCTTTTTTTCTATTTGTAACAGCCGCGCTGTTATTAGTCTTTCATCGAAGCCATAAACTTAGCGTTGTTCTTGGTCTTCTTGACTCTATCCAGCAGGAATTCAATACCCTCGATAGGATTCATCTCAGCTAAAAACTTCCTGAGTACCCAAACCTTGGAGAGCATTTCCTTGTCCATCAAGAGTTCTTCTT
>JAUVAR010000235.1 GCA_030591625.1 Candidatus Zixiibacteriota bacterium | reverse complement strand
TGGGCGAACAACGCCCTACCCTGCTTCGTGGCGGCAAGATGGAAGAAGTTATTTTTAACGGCACCCGCGATACCAAACCTCTCGGGATGGCAGAAGTCAGCCTGACTGTCATCAACGACAAAGGCGTTCTACCAACAGAATACAACGAAGTACAGGTCACCCGTCGGTTGTTCCGCTCCGGTGACTCAGAATATCTGATTAACAAAGTACCATGTCGCCTTAGAGATATAACCGACCTCTTCGTCGATACCGGTATGGGTGCGCATTCATACTCTGTTATTCAGCAAGATATGATCGACGCTGTCATTTCTGATAAAGCAGAAGAACGAAGATTCTTGTTTGAGGAAGCAGCTGGTATCACCAAATACAAACAGCGCAAAAAAGCTGCTCTTCGCAAAATGGAAGCGACCGAATCAGACTTCCTGCGCCTGCGGGATATCTATGCCGAAGTCAAAACAAGAGTCAACTCGCTCTACCGCCAACACAAAAAAGCAGAACGTTTTCAACTTTTCACCGATGAACTCCGCGGTTGGGAAGTCTATCTTGGCTCCAAACGGCAGAGATTGCTAAGTGACGAAAAACGTCAGCTAAAATCGCAGCTCGATGATCTATCCGCACAGAAAATTGGTAAAGACACCGAACTCGACAAACATCAGGCAACTTTAGAGTCTGATCGTAAAGAACTGATTGATGTCGAACATGAACTGAACGAAATCGGCACTCGTATGATGGCGGTAACTGGTGAAGCTCACAATTGCGAACGTGAAATCTCAGTCCTTACCGAAAAGAAAACCAACGCCGAGACACTGATTGATCTCAATTCATCAGAAATTGATTCTCTAAACAATCGTCTTGAAAAACTCGCCATTGAGAAAACAGATGGTGAATCCGAAGCTCAGGCAAGTGAGCAAGAGATTAGCACTCTTGAGGAAGCTCAGCAGGAAATATCAAATGTACAAGCCGAAGCTGATCGTCAGTTAATGGCTGCACGTACTACTCGTGAAGAAAAACATTCTCGCCTGTTGGAACTTGAAAGTAAGCTTTCATCGGGCTTGTCCGAAGAAAATAGCCTGCGTGAACAGACTGAGCATATTCAAACTCAGATTGATTCGATTGACGCTCAAGTGGATGAAATCCGCCCCAAACAGACAGAACTTCTTACTCGCCTTAGAGAACACCAGGGCAAACTCGACAGTCTGACATCCGAACGTAATACGATTATTCATTCAAAAGACACTCTAACCGCCGGAATGGATGAAGCTGTTGAACGTACCGAAGAGATTGCACTTGAAATCTCAACCCTCAACGTATCAATTGAAGCATGTGAAGCGCGAAGACATCTGCTCGAAGAAATGATCCTGCACTTTGAAGGATACGAAACAGGCGTTGTTGAAGCGATGGACCATCGTGATCAATTTGAAGGTATTCTCGGAACTGTTGCCGAAAAGTTCACTCCGGTCGAAGGAATGGAAGCAGCAGTCGGATCGACTCTTGGCGCTATGGCCGGATTTATTATCTGTCAAGACCGACCAACGGCCGAACGAATCATCGCTCATCTCAAACGTGAGAAAAAAGGTAAGATCGGCGTTCTCGTTCCGAATACTGGTACAATTGCCCCGGCCGTTAAACGACCTGAACTTGACTTGCCCGGTATAGTCGGATGGCTCGACACATTTGTATCTACCGATGAAAATCTAAGAGTACTGCGTGACGCTATTCTTGCCCGTACAATCGTATTCGAAGCAGGCACTAATCCCGAAAAGATTCTTGAGCGTCTCCCTCATGGTTTCATGGCTGTTTCGACAGACGGTGTCCTTTATGCTCAGAATATGATCGCCGGTGGCTCCGATGATGGTTCTCAGCTCTTTAGACGACAGGAACAAGTTGATGAGCATGCACGACTAATCGCCGAGCAAACCGAACAGATGGATATCTTAAGTGGTGAACGCGACCGAGCTAACGTTTTGCAGGCGGAACAACGTGCCGAGTTAACCAGTTTGAATGAACGACAGGAAGATATTAACGAACAACTCGAATCGATTCGCAAAGAAACTGCCGAACTTGAGTTTGACAACCGTTCACTCACTACCGAATTCCAACGTCTCGCCAAAGAGAAAATGATTCTTGGTCAGCGATTTGAAACTACCAGAAACCGCCAGGGTAATCTGCAACTTGATTCTACTCAGCTCGCCACACAAAAAGATGACCTGATGTCAATGATGCAACAGGCCGGCACCAGACTGGAAGATTTCGAAAAGAATGCCAGCGAAGCACTTGAAAAACTTACCGCTTCGCAAGTTAGTATGATTGAAGCAAAAAGCAAACTCGATCAAATCACAAGTCGCATACGTCATCTGACAGAACTTTCAAAAGAACTTCTTGAGAATGTAACTAACAGACAAGAAGGTATCGCCAACGCTCGTGTCGAAATCCGACAGGCCGGCGAACGGGTTATCATCCTCGAGAAAGAATTAAAACTCGCTTTTGAACGTCGCGATCAGATCAGTGCAAGCCAAAAAGAGATTCGTGAAAATCAGGGCGAAACAATGCAGCATCTGAATGCTCGCGAATCAACGGTCAAAACACTCAGACGGGAACGTGATCAACTATCTGAACAGCTGCATGAAATCGAAATCAAACTCAACACGATTGAGTCTGAAACCGACACCCTATCAGAACGAATTCGTGAAGAATATGATATCGACATCTCAACTATTGTTACGGTCAGTCCGGACGAAAAAATAGCCGACGAAGATGCTCCCGCCCGATTAGTCGAACTTAAAGAGAAAATTAAAAAGTTCGGTGCGGTTAACCTTCTTGCTCTTGAAGAATACAAAGAAGCAAGCGAGCGTGAAAAGTTCCTACGTGAACAGATTGAAGATTTGGAAACTGCCAAGAATGATCTCAAATCGACTATCAATAAAATCAATGTTACAGCCAAGCAGTTGTTCAACGATACACTCGACAAAGTGCAGGTGCATTTCTCCAAGCTGTTTGTTGAACTCTTCAATGGTGGTGAAGCAAACATTCGCCTCGTTGACTCAACTGATCCGCTTGAATCTGACATTGAAATCATTGCCCGCCCGAAAGGTAAGAAGTTACTTGCGATCACAATGATGTCAGGTGGTGAACGTGCCCTCACAGCTATTGCTCTGTTGTTCTCACTCTATCTCGTTAAGCCGTCTCCATTTTGTATCTTGGATGAAATTGATGCACCATTGGATGATGCCAACTGTAACCGCTTCCTGAAGATTATTCATTCCTTCTCGAACCAGACGCAGTTCATTGTTATCACCCACAATAAGATTACAATGGAAGCATCAGATAACCTCTACGGCATAACAATGGAACAACCTGGTATTTCGAAACTTGTCGCAGTCAAATTTGAAGAGAATAATGGCCACCGCGATGAAAATATTACGATTCTTTCCGACAATTCTCAACCTGAAACAGAAACAGAAACTAAAGTAACTACCGTTACTGAACAAAAAACTAATTCTGAAATAGTATCGGGAACTACATCTGAACCAACTCCAGAACCAGAGATAGAAACAGCAACTATTGAGATTGACACTTCCGAGTTACCCGAAGCAATTCAAGAACGAATTAATCCAGATGTCAACCTCGGCAAGCATGAAGAGAATTGATCGCTTTTCATGTTTAGTGCATTCGATAAACTTAAAAAATCACTCTCCCGAACCAGAGACAACATTGTTGGAAAAATCAACAAGGTTGTCCTGCGTCGTTCGCTTGATGATGACCTCCTCGAAGAGATAGAAGAAATTCTGATTGAAGCCGATGTTGGCGTTCGCGCCACTATGCGTCTTATTGAACAAATCAAAAAACTTGCCAGTGAAAGAGGTATCAAAGAGGGAGAGAAGGTTTTTGATCTTCTTAAAGAAGAGATTACCAAAATCCTCATTGACGAATCAAACAACAAGACCGAGAAGCCTGATAGCAAACTTGAGATTTGGCTTATCACCGGAGTCAACGGAGTTGGCAAAACTACAACCGTCGGCAAACTGGCTGCTTATCTATCAGCTCAGGGTAAAAAAGTATTGATAGGTGCCTGCGATACGTTTCGTGCCGCCGCAGTCGATCAAATAGAAATTTGGGCCAAGCGAAGCAACGTTGATATTATCCGGGCATCCGAAGGGGCCGACCCGGCAGCAGTTGCGTTTGATGCTGCCTCTGCCGCACTGGCTCGAGGTGCAGATATTCTGTTGCTGGATACAGCAGGCCGTTTGCATACAAAAGCAAATCTTATGGAAGAATTGAAAAAGATCAAACGTGTGACAACCAAAGCTGTCCCCGACGCTGCCATTCTCTCCAAACTTATCATTGATGGAACCACCGGTCAGAATGCATTGTCACAGGTAAAAGTCTTTACAGAAGCGGTCGGATGTGATGGGTTGGTTATTACCAAGCTTGATGGCACCGCCAAGGGCGGAGTTATAATAGCAATTGCCGAAGAACTTGGCGTTCCTGTTGAATATATCGGTATCGGCGAAGGGATTGATG
>JAUVAR010000136.1 GCA_030591625.1 Candidatus Zixiibacteriota bacterium | reverse complement strand
CTGGGAATGAAATGAGATCGGTCGAAAAGAAAGTTGAACTTAAAGATAATAGTATAGTTCACATGTCGGTTTCTACAGCCCTTTTGCGAAATGATATTGGACAGCCGAGCGGTGCCGTTGAAGTTTTCCATGATCTTACTAAAGTGAAAAAAATGGAAACAGAGATAGCCCGTCTTAATACTCTTGCTGCCATGGGTGAAATGGCCGCAACTATCGCTCATCAGGTGCGCAACCCTCTTGCTGGTATAGGTGGCTTTGCCGCTTTGTTGCGACGCGATTTCGAACCGGATGACCCACGCAAAAAAACAGTTGATAAGATTATTCGTGGTGTCGAAAATTTGAATAATACTGTTACATCGCTTTTGAATTACACTCGTTCGGATGAAATTATGCGCGAAGAGGTAGAACTGGGGCGGTTCTTAGCTTCAACAGTCGAACAATTCAAACATGAACATGCGGATATGATTTCTCATCTTAGTATCAGTATTGAAAAATCAAAACTTCCGCCCGATAATAAAGTTGTCCTGAGTCTTGATGCACAGCTTTGCAGCCAACTTGTAAATAATCTTATTACCAACGCGGCAGAGGCTTGTTCGGGCACGGGCAGTATGAAAATCAAGTATCGTAAATTACCTCGTCAGACTGCCTGTCAGCGATATGCCGATACTATACTTTTGGGCACGAATGATACTGTCATTGAACTTACATTTGAAGATTCCGGACCAGGTATAAGAGAAGATGCTTTTGAATCTCTGTTTGCGCCGTTTTTTACGACCAAGCAGGGTGGCAATGGGCTCGGACTGGCGGTTGGCTGGAAAATAGCCAAAGCGCATGGTGGAAATATTGTAGCTGAAAATATCGATGGTGGGGGAGCGAGATTTAAGGTTCTCTTTCCCACCAGAATAGATTGATAAAAAACAGGCAGGGATGTCTGAACAGATAAGTATGGAGCGATTCTATGAAGTACTCAGTTCTGGTTGTAGATGACGATGAACTTGTAAATGAATTTCTGGTAGAAACATTACAGCGTTCTGGTTATTCGGTCCAAACAGCTCTTTCGGGTGAAGTCGGTCTCGAAAAATTTAAGGCCGATCATTTTGATATCGTGTTAAGCGATCTTAAGATGCCCGGCATGAATGGTATTGAATTGCTTGAGCAGATTAAGCGAATAAACAATTCTGTAACATTTGTATTAATGACAGCCTTTGGAACAGTAGAAACTGCTGTCAAAGCTATTAAGAATGGGGCACATGATTTTCTCCTCAAACCTGTTCTTCCAGAAACTCTCGAATTGATGTTAAGCAGAATAACTGAGGTTTTAGATCTTCGGTCCGAAAATGAAATGCTTCGTAAAGATGTAGCATCGAAATTCCAGAATATTGTCGGAAAATCAAAACCGATGCAGGAGATGTTTGATCTGGTCCAGACCGTGGCCAATGCTCGTTCAACTGTTTTGGTTACTGGGCCTTCCGGTACTGGTAAAGAACTAATCGCACGTGCGCTTCATCATACATCGAATCGCAAAGATGCTCCATTTATAAAACTAAACTGTGCAGCTCTACCTGAGAGTTTGGTTGAAGCGGAACTGTTTGGTTATGAAAAAGGTGCTTTCACCGACGCCCGTAAAACTAACCGAGGACGGTTTGAACGAGCCGATGGGGGAACGCTTTTACTTGATGAAATTTCTGAGATGCCTTTGAACCTTCAATCGAAACTTTTGCGGGTCATCCAGGAACGTGAGTTTGAACGGGTTGGGTCGAGTACAACTATATCGGTCGATGTCAGACTGGTTGCAACAACCAACCGCAACCTTCGCGAGTATATTGAGGCAGGTAAGTTTCGTGAAGATTTGTATTACCGACTCAATGTCATCCCAATCGTTCTGACTCCGCTTAAAGATCGTTTGGAAGATGTCCCGTTGCTTTGTGATCATTTCATCCGAAAGTACGCAATTGAGAACGATAAGATGATTACCGGGATAACATCTTCGGCACTCAAGCTACTGATGAAATACAAATTCCCCGGTAATGTTCGCGAACTTGAGAATCTAATTGAACGGGCAGTTGTAACTGGTCGTGGTGGTCAGCTTACAGAAGATGATTTCCCAACTGAACTTGCGATTGGTAAACTTGATGAAAGCATGGCCGGGATGGCAGTTCCGATGAAACTCGATGACAGCAATCGTTATCTGATTCTCAAGACACTTGAGTATTGTAATTGGAACAAAACGAGAGCTGCCGAGGTGCTTGGAATTACGACCCGTACGATTCGCAATAAGCTCGCTGAGTACCAAACTGAAACAGAGCAGGATACTCAGATCCAGTAGCCTTCCCAAAAGCCCATCATATAAGCCCTTTTTAAGATTGGCCGGAAAAAGCTCATTTTCCGGCCCTGTCTGCCGATACAATCTGTAAGAAGAATTCTTAACTTTACTGTATAGAAATTAAACAGATTGCGCATATGGATTTTGCAACAATAATTGGATTAATAATAGCGTTTGCGGCTGTCCTCGGGGGATATACCCTTGAAGGTGGCACCATTGACGCAGTCTTTCTACTCGCCCCAATCTTAATCGTAGTAGGCGGCACCCTCGGTGCAACAATGATTACGACCTCGTTTGATACCGTTATGCGTGTTCCAAGTTTTCTGAAACTTGCTCTATTTGGTAAAACCAGGCCGTTCATACCAGCAACAGAAGTAATAGTTATGCTTGCGGACAAAGCAAGACGTGAAGGCATTTTGGGTTTGGAAAAGCTTATTCCCGAACTACCCGATTCATTTTTCCGCAAAGCAGTTCGCTTGTTAGTCGATGGGACAGAAATTACTGCCCTTCGCGAAGTAATGGAAACAGAAATTACTTATCTTGAAGAACGCCATAAACGGGGAATTATCTTTTTCCAGAAAGCTGGCGGTTTTGCTCCTACTCTTGGTATCTTGGGAACTGTTCTTGGATTAGTTCAGACCTTGGCGAATACATCAGATGCAGCCCACATGGCAACTGCGATTGCTGGTGCATTTGTCGCTACTCTCTGGGGAGTAGGTCTGGCGAATCTGTTTTTTCTTCCTGTTTCGGATAAACTCAAGATGAGACATGATGAAGAGATGTCGTATCATGAACTGATTATGGAAGGTGTCATTGCAATCCAGTCAGGTGAAAACCCGCGTTCAATTAGAGTTCGACTGCAATCCTTTATCGCTCCACATCACCGGATAAGCGAGGATTAATAAGATGCGGCGCAGGCGCAGGAGAATCGATGAGCCTGAAAACCTCGACCGTTGGCTGTTGACCTATGCCGACTTGATCACACTACTATTAGCATTCTTTGTTGTTATGTACTCGATGTCACAGGTCGATGCAAAACGGTTTGGCAAGGTGACCGAAGCACTAAACGGTATTCTCAAAGGTGGCGAAATAGCAATCAAAATGAATCCCGACAACAAAAAGACTGGTCATGGTTTGCTCAAACTTGGGAATCTCAGAATGATCCAACAGAAGATCGAAGAGAAATTCAAGAAAATGGGCAAAACTGAAGAAGTCCAGACCGAAATCACCGAACGAGGTCTGGTTGTACATATAATGGAATCAGCTCTTTTTAGAAAAGGTTCAGCCAGTTTTGGTGGAAGAACAGTTGATGTACTTGATCTTGTTGGAAAAATGATAGCTCCTCTTCCAAATCATATCAGAGTAGAAGGGCATACAGATGATAGTCCGATTAAAACTTCAACTTATCCATCAAATTGGGAATTATCATCAGCCCGCGCAACAGAATGTGTACGCTACTTTATTGAAAATCATAATCTTCAGCCGGATCGGGTATCTGCACTCGGATATGGCAAATATCGACCTGTCAAAGAGAATAACTCAATTGAGAACAGAGCTTCAAATCGGCGAGTTGATGTAGTGATGCTAACAATGGAGCTGACACTCAAAGAGCCAACGTCACAATTATATTGGTTGAATGATTCGGGGCAAAATATTCCTGACTCTGCGGAAATAGTTTCTCGATAGTTCTGGTTCTTATATCAATCGACAGTGTTTGCAATTCAGCGTAACACTCACACACACAACAGCTTATCGTGTAATTTACATTTTTGGCATCGAGCTTGCTTAATCGGTGAGTGATGAAATGTAATTGAGAGAAGAATATGTCAAACACGTTAACAAAATTTGTATTTGATAAACTGAATGTGCCGAACGCACAGAAGTTTTTAGATCTGGCTGCATTAAGGCATAAACTGATTGCCGGCAATATAGCCAATGTCTCAACTCCTGGATATCGGACACGGGACATTGATTTCAAGGCTGAGTTCGCAAAAGCAACCGGCAATACAAATTCGATTGCAGGTACTGTAACTCATAAAGGGCATATCCCAACTGGTAATCATAAGTCGAGAGCGCCGGAAGTTGATGCGGTAAAAGTGAAAGTTGATGAATTAAACTCGGTTGACATTGATAAAGAAATTTCAAACCTCGCACAAAACGAACTTCTTTTTACAGCAGGTGCAAAATTACTGCAAAAGAAGTTTGCAGGGTTGCGGGAAGCTATAAAGAGTAGATAAGGAGCCATCGGATGGCTGGAATACTAAACGCAATTCAGATTTCATCGCAGGGCCTTTCGGTTCAGCGTACAAAAATGAATACAGTGGCACAGAATATGGCCAATGCAGAAACAACCAAAACACCTGAAGGTGGACCATACAAACGTCGTCGCATTGCAGTGAGTGCAGTAAAAGCAGATGAGTCATTCTCTACGCATTTGAAGTCTGCCAAAGGAAGTCTTGCGACTACCCATGCAGGACATCGTTCCGGTCGTAATATGACAATCAGTGCGAAGTCATCTCTTTCGTCGGTGGAAGCAGTTGAATCGATAGACAAAGATGCGGAACCACGCATTGTTTACGATCCAACCCATCCGCATGCAGATGATGTAGGGTATGTAGAAATGCCTGATGTAAATGTATTGAATGAAATGGTTGATATGATGGCGGCCTCACGTAGTTATGAAGCAAATACGGTTGCAATCGCTACAGCTAAATCGATGGCCGAGGATGCATTAGAGATATAGGAATCATAGGAGATAGGAATGAAAATTAACCCGGTAGCAATTCAATCGTATCAGCAGACAACTGGCAGCAATAAAATGGCTCGTCCAGCAGTAAAGTCTGAAACTGTACAGGTTGAAGAGAAACTATCGATCATCCCACAGGGTGAATCGGAATCATCGAAGTTGGCAATCAGGCCATCCGGCGAAAACTATGCGAAGTTTTTGTCGAAAGAAGAACGACAGGCGCTCGACCTGATTTTCAGCAAGTATAACGACAGTACCAGGTTCGGTTCAGGGTATTTAGAGGATATGCCTGATACCGAAGAGTCATCAAAACTTGGTCGCATGATCGATGTAAAGGCCTGATCATGTCAATACCTGTAACAAATATAAACCGTCTTGTCCCGGGACTGATTGAGAAAATCGGTTCGAATCCGATTGCTGATAAAGCAACACCGGAAGTATCAACGGGACAATTTTCGGACTTACTTTCGAATTTGATAAATTCGACCAATGAATTGCAGTCACAATCTGCCGAAGCACAGCGGGCATTGATGGCCGGTGAGTCGGTGGAACTGCACGAAGTAATGATTAAAGGTGAAGAGGCCGGTCTGGCAATGGATCTTCTTTTGGAAATTCGTAATCGGATCGTTAGTGGATATAATGAAATAATGCGCATGCCGATGTAAATTTATTTGCAGGTAATTGGTATGGCCATGGATGGCTGACCAGCGTTTACAAATAGGATTTGAAATGGATCAATTTAAGGTATTCCTTAACAATTTTGGCGGATGGATAAGGCGGATGTCCCCATCCCAGGTAATGATGCTCTTCGGTGTAATAGCCGGTTCAATCGTTGGTCTGGTGATGGCTGTAGGCTACGTAAACGAAGTTCGTTACGCCCAACTCTACTCCAATTTGGAATCGTCCGATGCGGGTGAAGTAATCAGCTATCTTGACGATAACAAAATCCCGTATGAAATATCAGGCAATGGTTCGACTATTGCAGTTCCATCTGGTGATGTCTATCGTACAAGAATAGCTCTTGCCTCGGATGGATTACCCACTGGTGGTTCGGTTGGATATTCTTTGTTTGATAAAAACAATCTCGGGATGACTGATTTCCTCCAAAATCTGAATTTTCGTCGTGCGCTTGAAGGTGAGTTGACGCGAACGATAACACAAATCAAGGAAATTGATGCTGCTCGTGTTCATATTGTTATGCCCAAACAAAGACTATTCAAAGAAGACCAACAGGAAGCAACCGCCTCGGTTCTTCTTAAGCTACGTGGGTCGTCGGAGCTAAATAAGAGACAGGTTAGCGGTATAGCACATCTTATTGCATCTTCAGTTGAAGGCTTAAAGCCGGGCAACATTGCAATACTTGATTACAACGGAAACATGCTGTCGTCATCACAGAGTTCCGATCCTTTGGCAGGTTTGTCCAGTTCTCAGTTGGAAGTTGGCAAGAACGTCGAAAACTACTTGCAACTAAAAGCCGAATCTATGTTGAACGATGTTATGGGACCAGGTCGCTCTGTAGTCAGAGTTACAGCCGAGTTGAATTTCAAACAGATTGAACGAACATCAGAGACATATGATCCAAATTCTCCATCTATTAGAAGTGAAGAACGAACCAAGTCGTCCAATAATTTGTCAGACAAAGGACAGGAAGACTCAGAAAGTATTGAAGAAGGTAATAACGAATATACCGTTACCAATTATGAGTTAAATAAAACAGTCGAGCATGTAATCAATTCTGTTGGTGGAATTGAACGTCTCTCTGTTGCTATTATGATTGATGGTACATACGAAGATATTGAAAATGCAAATGGCGACATAGAACAGATATATAAACCCCGTCCTCAGGATGAGCTTGACAGGATTTCATCTATTGTACAAACCGCTATTGGATTTGATCAGGGACGAAATGATCAAATGGATATCGTCAATCTTCCGTTCAATCGTCAGAATCTTGATGACGACCGTCAGATGCTTGATGAAATGTACTTAAGAGAATTCTACATGGACCTCGGTACCAAAGTTGGAACCGTGCTCCTGATT
>JAUVAR010000055.1 GCA_030591625.1 Candidatus Zixiibacteriota bacterium | reverse complement strand
TCTTATGATCGTCCGCTTACAATTGTACGTGGAGCTATGCAATATCTTTATGACAACAAGGGACGCGTATATCTTGACGCAGTCAATAATGTGCCACACGTAGGGCATTCTCACCCGCGGGTAGTACGAGCAGCTCAACAGCAAATGGATATCCTAAATACTAATACTCGTTACTTGCATAAGAATCTTATAGAGTATGCAGAGCGTTTGTGCGACACATTGCCTGATCCTCTTTCGGTCTGTTATTTTGTTTGTTCGGGCTCAGAGGCAAACGAGTTGGCAATACGTCTCGCGAGAACGCATACAGGTCGGAACGATCTTGTTGTATTGGATGCAGCCTATCATGGTAACAGCACGACATTGATTGATATCTCTCCCTATAAGTATGAAGGAGTGGGTGGCTTTGCACAGAAAGATTATGTTAGAAAAGTGTCCCTTCCTGACACTTACCGTGGTGAGTTTCGTTCTGATGACCATTCGGCGGGCGAGAAGTACGCTCGTGAAGTTAAGGTAGCTTTCGATTCATCAGAACGGTCCGTTCCGGCGGCGTTCATGTGTGAATCATTACCCGGATGTGGAGGACAAATTATATTCCCCGAATGTTTTCTCGAATTTGCGTACCAACATGCAAGGGCTGCGGGAGCTGTTTGTATCGCAGATGAAGTTCAAGTCGGGTTTGGTCGGGTAGGAACTCACTTCTGGGCGTTTGAAACACAAAATGTTGTTCCTGATATTGTCACACACGGGAAACCGATTGGTAACGGACATCCTCTCGGTGCGGTTATTACAACCGAAGAAATCGCTCGTTCATTCAATAATGGGATGGAGTATTTCAATACTTTCGGGGGCAATCCGGTTTCATGTGCAACAGGTCTCGCGGTACTAGATGTCATTGAAGATGAAAACTTGCAGGAGAGAGCCAAAGTTGTTGGAATGCATTTGATCACACGACTAAATGGCTTGAAAGAAAAACATAGCTTGATCGGTGATGTTCGAGGTCTTGGACTTTTCATCGGTATTGAACTTGTTCGTGACAGGGAGACTCTTGAACCGGCTGACATGGAAGCTGACTGGATCATCAATCAAATGCGCAATGAACAGATATTAATAAGCACTGATGGTCCCTATCATAATGTCTTGAAAATTAAACCGCCTTTGCAATTTAGTAAAGATAATGCAGATAGGCTTGCGGATACTCTTGATTCGATTCTCTCAAGTATCTGATTAAACCCTATCCTCTCAGTCTCCCGCCTGTACCAGTAATTTCCCACTCAGCAAATTCATATTGGTATCTGCTGAGGAAGTCGTTAATTCACTATAGTTACTTTTAGTGGAGAGGTATGCAAGATGTTAATTGACAATGGTAAGAAAATTGTTAGGACAGTAGCAATCATGCTAATCGGTGGAGTTTGGCTTATGAGTAATAGTTGTAGCGTAGGTGAGGGAACGACAGACAAACAAGCAATGATGCAGACCGACCGCGACTTTTCGACTTATTCTGAAAACGAGGGAATGATCGAAGCGTTTGACAGGTTTATGACCGATGATGCTCGGATGCTTCAGGCTGGCAGTGATGAAATTGTTGGACGTGAAGCATGTATCAAATCGTTAGGTGAATCAACAGGTAAGAGTCTGACATGGGAGCCGACATTTGCAGAAATTTCAGAGACAGGTGATCTCGGTTACACTATTGGTGAATGGAAGATGGTTGTTGTCGATTCAACTAATGAATCAAAAGAATACTTTGGCAATTATGTCACGATCTGGAAAAAACAACAAGATGGTGAATGGAAATTTGTATTCGACACCGGTACTTCCAAGCCGTCCCACAAATGATAATGTCCTAAGTGTTTTTCCACTTGGAAAAGGCCGATCACATTAGTGAACGACCTTTGTCTAATCTAACCTTCCGATGATGTTTTCAAACCGGAATAATCTATATCGTAACTCGGTGGTTCGCCACCCTCACCTTTAAGATAATGTTCCATCCATCTAAGCACACGCAAACAGGTATCATATCGATAACTTGTTTTGCTCGTTCCATGACCTTCGCCCGGATACATAACCAATCGGACCGGAGCTTTACCAACCTGTTTCAAATAACGATACAGTTCCATCGATTGTGATGGATGAACCCGAGTGTCATTCTTTCCATGAATAATTAAAATTGGAGTGTTGGCCTGTTGGGCATAATAGATAGGACTGCGTTCGAGATAAAACTGCCAATGATCCCAGGGCCAACGACGGGCGTGAACATGAAACATCTCTTCGGGTATATCGGTTGTTCCAAATTTAGAAATAAGATCCGAAACACCAACCCGCATGACCGATGCGGCAAAATGTTCGGTAAGTGCAGTTGCTCCCCACGCAGAAGCATAGCCTCCGTACGATCCACCTGTTATGCCAACTTTGTCCTTGTCAACAAGTCCAATAGCAACAAGATGATCAACCGCATCAACCAAATCGTTGAACTCACCACCGGCGTAGTCAGCCTGTCCCATCTTTGAAAACTCAACCCCACGACCTGTGCTTCCTCGGTAGTTGGTATAAAATACAGCGAAGCCACGCGATGCAAACACATGAGCAGGAGATGAATACCAGTTCATCCAACTGTTACGATGATTCGATTCAGGTCCACCATGAACCGATAGAATGAGAGGATAACGTTTACCTTTTTCCTCACCTACCGGATGAATCAAAATCCCCTGCAACTCAAGACCATCACGTGCCTTGAAACTGACTATTTCAGTGCGGCCAAGTTCAAGCTTGTCGTATTCCGGGTTGCTGTTGGTAATTCGTTTTGGTTTGGCATCCTTTAAATTAAGAATGAATAATTCATTCGGATGCAATGGAGATGAGCCTCGCAGCGCGGCGTTGCGACCATCTTTTGACAATGACAAACTTGTAAAGGCGACATCGCCCGGCGGGATAATAGTTTTGGTTTTTTTGCCATCGGTTGAGATATATCCAAGAACGGTGTGCACACCCTGATCTGCGAGGTAGATTAGTTGGTTTGTTGATGTCCATGCGATACGACGGACATGACCATCGAAATTTGTAATGAGAGGTTGAAGTTCATCGGAATCTATTGATCCTACAACCAGCTCTCCGGCTGATGGGTCGTTGATATCGGCAGCAGTTATAAATCCAAGACTTGTTCCATCAATGTTCCAGGCCATCATGCCAAGTTTACCCGGTGTGTTATACTGACGAACTATCCGTCCGTCATTCGGATCAACCAGTGTAACTTTATTGTACATGTAGCTATGATCGACTAATGAAGTGGGCGCGAGATGAATGGCCAATAGATTGCCTGAGGGGCTCCATGTCAAATTAGATGCAGAACCTTTAAGGTCTAAGCGACGTGCCGGTTTTTCGCTGCCAAGTTCTTTAATGAAGACACGCGTAAATCTTAGATTCTCTTCATAGACTTCCGGTTTGAAGCCTTTCTTTTCAATCTTCTTTATTGCTGCGGGGATGCTGTCCCGTGAAAGGAAAGAGATATATTTCCCATCGGGGGAGAGAGCGTAAGATGAAATACTTTCGTAAAACTCAAACAACTTTTGTGATTCACCACCATCAACTGCAATTGTGTAAAGCGAACGAGTAGTGTCTTCACCTCTCTCGGAGAGATATGTTATTGCCGAACCATCGGGCATCCAGCCAAGTTTGCTGATTCTTACTTTGCCTGTAATAAATGGTCTTGTCTTACCGTTTTCATCTGCGAGATAAAGGTGCGACCATGATGAACCATTATCTTCGTCGAATGGATTACGAGGAACCGACAGAGTGTAGGCAGTCAGTTTACCATCTGGTGATATTGCCACCTCTCTTACCGATTGTTGCATAATTGTCAATTCCGGAGTCATCCCATTCGCACGAGAATCGGTAACTCCCAATGACAATAGCATAATTGTTAGAAAACAGATGCATGTTATCCGTTCTGTCATACTTTTATTTATTTGCATAATCTCTCCCTGCCTGTCAAGAAAATGATATTAAATCATCACGATCATCTAATGTCGTTTTTATTTTTTGTCTGTCATTTTATAGAGCATGTACCCAAGCAGTCCAAATATTCCAACCGAGACGATTTCACCGAGATAGTCAGGCCACACAATTCCGAGTCCACCCGGCTTACCAACGTAAAATGCGTAGAGTGCGATACCGACTCCAAGGAGTCCTTCACCGCCAATCAATCCGGAACTAAACAGGATACCTTTTTCTACTCTTGAGTTTTCAACCTTTTTATCATTCTTACTACTGCGCACAACAAAATGCCTGATAAGTCCGCCAAAGAAAATTGGAGTCATCGAACTGATTGGTAAATAAAGTCCAACTGCAAATGGTAATGATGGGATTTTAAACAATTCTGCTGTAGCGGCAAGTGAAAGGCCTATTATAACAAGTCCCCATGGGATACCAGTCTCCATGACACCTTCGATTATTGTTTTCATTAATGTCGCCTGTGGGGCGGGAAGGTCGGTCGATCCAAATTCATACGATTGATCAAGTAACATAACGGCAGCACAAACAGCCAGGGCAGAAGTCGCTGCTCCAACAAGTTCGCCAATCTGTTGTCGCGACGGTGTTGCACCGACAATGTAGCCGGTCTTTAAGTCTTGTGAAGTATCGCCGGCGATAGATGATGCAATGCAGACTACCGTTCCAACCATGAGGGCGGTAGCTTTGCCCATATCATCAGTCCAACCGAGCAACACAAACAGAGTGCTGATTCCAAGCAGGGTTACAATTGTCATACCACTGGTGGGGTTAGATGAAACACCAACCAGTCCAACAATTCGAGATGAAACAGTAACAAAGAAAAATGCAAAGATTGCAATAATTGGAACTGAAACAAGTCTGACTGTCATTGAAGCGTTTGCTCCAAGCAGACCGGGTATTGCAACAAGTGCGGCAAGAATAATCAGAACGCCGATGCCTACTGGCTTTAAGGGCAGGTCGCGATCTGTTCTCTCAATTTCATTATCATTTTCTGAATTTGTAGGATTGCGATCAAGCTTGACCCTAAATTCCTTCAAGCCGATCCCCAATGCTTTTCTCATTGTTGGAATCGAACGAATGATTGTAATTATGCCACCAAAGGCAACTGCCCCCGCACCTACATAACGAATGTAATTGCTCCAGATCGATGAAACCGACATTTCACTTATGGGAGTTGCAAGATCGGGGAACCAGGGTGCGACCAGACTATTTTCAAAAAGAGCAATTAAAGGAATAAGAATAAGCCAAGAAATCGCAGCACCGGAAACCATGATATTAGATATGCGAGGTCCCAGAATGAAACCGACACCAAGAAGGGCCGGGGTTCCTCGTAAACCTAATTCCGATTTGCCAAGGAATGAAAGATCAATACTGACTTTATCCTTCCAAAGCTGAAGGAAGCCTGTTGCGAATTTGTAAAGAAGTCCAATTCCAAGCCCCAGAAAAACATTGCCGGCGGTTGAACCACCTTTATCGGAAGCTATCAATACTTGTGCACAGGCGGTTCCTTCCGGGTATGGAAGTTTACCATGTTCCTGTTTTATCAAAAGCTTTCGTAGCGGGATCATAAAGAGCACGCCGATCAAGCCGCCCGCCAGAGCCAATCCAGCCATCTGTACCAGAGGTGGATCCATGCCCCAAATAAACAGAGCAGGAATTGTGAAAATTATTCCCGAGGCGAGCGATGAACTAGCTGAGCCAATTGTTTGGGCCATATTCGCTTCAAGAATATTAGTCGGGCCAAAGATATTTCGGGTAAGACGGAAAAACGCAACACTCATCACCGCTACTGGGATTGAAGTCGAAACAGTAATTCCTACCAGTAAACCGAGATATGTATTGGCGGCTCCAAATAGGATACCGAAAATAACACCAACGATTACTGTTTTAATTGTAAATTCGGGGATGCTCTCAGAAGATGGTATATACGAACGAAATTTGCTCTGAGAATGTTCTTGGTTGGGTTGTTGATTCAAATCATGACCTGCCAATTTGGGTTGCTGATCCTCATTTGCTTAAGAACCTGTAAGGTAATGTTATAAGAGTTTCGATACAAGTGGAAAGGGCGACTGTTATAGCTCTGAAAAAGGGATATTGGGGAGTAAGTGTTGCTGTAACAGCTTAAGTTTCAACTCTTTTGGCCGATCTTATCAATGATATACTATAAAGCCAAAATGGTACTGCATCTAAGATTACGGCAACGGCTGTCACAATACTAATGAGCACAGAAGGCAGGTAAAGTGTCAGTTAATAATAAAGGGCTTGGTTCATTTGCTATTCAAAATTTTGATTTTGGAGCCATACGATGACAATGAATGCATTAGCCAAACTAAACGAATCAATTAAGATAGAATCGATTCCGTCGCTTCCATCTTATGTGCTTGAAATTGCTCGTGAGGTTGAGGATACAGATACCTCAACAAACAAAGTTGCCGGTCTGATCTCGCAGGATATTGGTTTGTCGGCTCGTATTCTTAAATTGGCTAACTCACCTATTTATGCCAGATCAACTAAGCCAACCGCTTCAATCAAGGGGGCAGTCGAACGGGTAGGTTTTGCAGAGACCAAAAATGTATGTCTTTCGATTGGATTATCCGAACAGTTTACCGGTTCATCTCATACGATTGATCTTTTCAAACTTTGGGAGCATTCTCTCGCTATCGCTATGGGCTCTCAGCTATTGGTAAGTTACACAAATCCCGAGAAAACAGGCCCAATTAATAAAGACTTGATATATTCAACAGGCTTGATGCACGACATAGGCCTTGTTGTTCTTGACCAGCAACAGCCTGCTCTTTTTAGAGAAGTTAAAGCTGAAACTGCTGCTTCAGAACGACCATGTTGGGAAGTTGAATATGAAATAATAGGTTACAGTCATGCCGATGTTTCTGCTCTTGTAATGCGCCACTGGGGTTTTCCAAGTCTTATGGCGGAAGTAGCACAATGTCATCATGAGTATGAACTATCAACTCCCAAAGCGAGACCTTCTACACTCATTCTCAGGATGGCTGAATACTTATGTCATACCAAAAAGATGGGTGATCAACTCGAATTAATTGAGCAAAAACTCGATCCAATGATATGGCGAGAATTAGGGATTGATAAAACACGCGAAGATGAGATCACTGAAGCTATCGTTGAAAAGATATCTGAAGCTGAATTGATGGCTATGCTTTGCCGTACATCGGCAACGAAAGTTCCTGCATGATTTATAGTAATGAAAATAATTTGGACAAGGTTTACGAATGAAGATTCTTGTAGTTGAAGACGAGAAAATTACCAGACATCTTATTACCAGTATTTTGGAAGAATCTGGGCACGAGACAGTCAGTTCAATATCTGCAGGTCAGGCTATGGAATTTCTCTTGTCGCAGCAGTCGATCGATTTAATAATTGCTGATATTGTTATGCCCGGTATGGATGGTTTACGCCTTATCAGGATGATAAAGAAAAATCGTATTCTATCTCGTATTCCAATTCTTATCTGTTCTTCACGAACCGATGTCGAAACTGTAACCGAGGCAGCCAAACTGGGAGCAAAAGGATTTATTGCCAAACCTGTTGAAGCAGTTGGTTTACTATTAAAAGTAAGTGAAATGATTGATTATGTTGTTCCCAAAATTATGATTGTTGATGATGAGCCGATGATGCGTGATCTCTTAATGAGAATGGTTGGACGAACAGGTTTTGGTGTAACAGTATGTGGAAGTGCAGATGAAGCACTAATGAAAATGAAGGTTAACAAAATTGGAATGATCATTACAGATATAATGATGCCCGGTAAAACAGGCCTGGAACTTATGGCTGAAGTACATATGATAAATAGTAAATTACCGGTTGTTGTTATTACCGGGAAATCAGACCAACGTATTAAAAATGAAGCTATGTTGGCAGGGGCAGCCGGGTTTATCCGTAAACCGTTTAAGTCGGTAGAAATTGCACAAGTAATAACTCGTGCGCATGCTACATCGAAAGTTGCATCGAAAGTTGCTATAGCCTGAGTATTAGACTGAAGATAGAAGATATCCATACAGGCTCTTGGTTTGTAAATTGAAAACAGCATTGTAAATTGACAGCACAACACCAAAGGTGAAATAACATTATTATCGACAGAGCGAACCTGGGGGCGGGATTCATGGAAAATCAGTATAATCATCTGGTTAATTCAGATGAAAGCGTTGAGAGTGTTGAATTAAATAGAAGACAGTTAGTTTTCAAGTTAGGACGTTCGTGGGAACGTCTCCTTAAACAAAATAAACCGATACCATTATTATTTAGCGAAATGACTGGGAAGCTCAGTCAGTTTTTATCAATTGAACGAGCTACTCTATCTATCAATCTCCCCAATCAAGATGAACTTCATATTGTTGCCTGGTGGGATTTAGCCGGACTCAAAGAAGGTCTGGCGATGCCTGTTGATCCGAAAAATTCATTATTAGTAAAATCCTTAAATAAACAAAGCGTTCATCTTTATCAAATAGGTGATGTCAACTTAGATAATTTCATTGAAAGTAAATTGTTGATGAATGAGTCATCATGCTCACTCGCGATCTGCCCCATTAAACACGAAGATATTGTGCGAGCTGTTGTCTCATTTGCATCCCCCGCACTTCATTCATTCGAATTTCTTGAGTTGGGACATTTTGATTCTGTGTTTAGTAGTTTGGGAGCAGCAATAGCACAAAACGAATCTATTATAAATCAGTTATCATCTTCAGTCGCATGATACTACATCGGGACTCGACATCGAGCACATCGGCTGAAAAAAGGGTGGCCCTCGGGTCACCCTTACTTTTTACTAATAATAATTTCACTAAAACTACTCGCGGGGACCGGCATTCTTGACATACGTGTCAAGCCAATCAGTCATCTCCCAAAGCATATGCATGACCGATTCTCTTGCTCTGTAGCCATGACTTTCATGTGGAAGCATAACCAACCGAACATTTGCACCATGCCCTTTAAGAGCGGCGTAATACCTTTTGCTCTGAAGCGGGAAAGTCCCTGAATTGTTGTCGGCCTCACCATGAATCAATACTAATGGTTCGTTCATTTTATCTGCATGCATAAATGGTGACATCGTGTAATAAATTTCAGGTGCCTGCCAATAGGTGCGCTCTTCGGACTGGAATCCGAATGGTGTAAGAGTACGATTATATGCACCACTTCTGGCGATACCAGCTCTAAAAAGATCGGAATGCGACAATAGATTTGCCGTCATGAAAGCACCGTACGAATGACCACCAATAGCAATCCTGTCAGGATCGGCTACACCACGACGTACAACTTCATCAACCGCAGCTTTGGCAGACGAAACGAGTTGTTCGCGGAATGTGTCATTCGGTTCGGTATCACCTTCGCCAATAATCGGCATTATTGGATCATCGAGCACAGCATAACCATGAGCCAGCCATGGCATCGGAGAAGCCCAGCTTACTCGAACAAATCTGTACGGTGAGTCCTGCACCTGTCCGGCGGCAGCAGCCGACTTGTACTCAATCGGATATGCCCACATCAGCATTGGAAGCGGACCATCCTCTTTTTTATATCCGGCAGGAAGATAAAGCGTTGCTGTTAGTGGAACACCGTCAGCTCGTTTATAATGGATCATTTCTTTCTGTACATCCAGCAACTGAGGGGTCGGATGTTTAAAATTTGTCACCTGTTTTAAATCACTACCGTTGAGGTCACGCAGGAAATAGTTTGGTGGTTCAGTGATAGATTCACGACGGGTCAGAATTTGTTTCTTATCAAAATTAACAAATGTCACCGGACGTTCATAGTACGGAGCTTCAGAATGGAATAGTCGTTTAGACTTTTTTGTCTTCAACGAATATTCATCTACAAAAGGTCGATCACCCTCCGGTGATGCCCCTGTCCCAACCAGATAGAGCATTTCATTCTTTTTGTCTGTTCGCAAAATTGAACGACCATAATTATTCTTTTTCATGAGCGGAGAACCCGGGTCGGCATACCGATCTTCCCATGAACGATCATTCAATAATTCTGGTTTTGCACTCAGATCACCCGGTTTGATGAGCCATGTGCGAACCTGTCGTGTTTTCCACCAGTATTCTGATGCAATAGCAAGATTATCATTACCCCACGTGATATCACTATATCTGAGATTAAGCTTAATAAGTGATTCCGGTTCTCCATCAAACGGAGCCTTGAGAGTGAATACTTCATCACGGAATTCAGACTCTTTAGCGGCATCGCCGTCATCCTGTGCTTCGGTCCAATACAAAGTAGCTGCAACATCACTACGCCAGCTTATCGAACGATGACCGGTAGAAACTGAACCATAAGCAATTGGAACCTCTTCGGCCAATGGGAGGTCTGCGACTGTCTTGATTAGATTTCCATCGGTGTCCCAAACTTCATATTTTCTTGCGAAACGATAATATGGCACAGTATATGAATATGGATGGTTAATTCTTCCAACGAGCAAGTATTTGCCATCAGGCGAGGGAGAGACATAATTATAAAATGCAGCACTTCCCAAAACCTCTGATTTACCATCTAAATTGATCTTCAATAGCTCAGCATTCAGCAGATAATCAAATAGATCTTCGTCGTACTTATTCTTCAGCAAATCCTGATAAGTTCTCGCGGCTGCTTTTCTGCCAGAGGACTGCTGGATTGTTGGTCCATCGGGCACCGCAGGTTCTGAAGGTGCATCGCCACGACCACTTGGAACAACTTTGGCAATAATAGTTTTACTATCTGACAGCCAATCATAAGAGCCACCGATTATTGGGTTGATTGCACGATCACTAAGCAGGCGTGCTTCATAAGATTTAAGATCGGCGACCCAGAGTTTGATTTCATTTGTCGAGGCAATAGTAAAGGCCAGATTCTTACCATCAGGAGAAAATGAAACTGCTCCGATCTGAGCATTCTCAGGGATTCCACTTATAATATGCTCACTGCCATCGGAGATATTCCTCATTGTCAAACTTGTGTAATGACGAGTCCGTGAACGGCCATTGTTGCGGGGATTAATGCGGATTCCGCCAAGCCTGAGTTCTGGCTCCGAAACAACGCTAATGCTCGGATAACCGGGCCGTCCGGCCAAAACGATCCACTTGTAATCAGGACTCAATATAACCGACGGTGTTAGCGGTGCATCGGCCAGATCAGCAATCGCTTTGGGTGGCATTTTGTACTCAGCAACTGCGTCACCGGCGACCAATACGCAAGCAAGAAACAATGCCAGACACATTACCATAGCCAATCCAGATGATTTTGAAATATTAATTCTGATAGAAAACATCTCTCCTCCTTGCGCCAGAAGTCAGACTTGGGCGCTTCAAGAATTGTTTTATTGAATG
>JAUVAR010000333.1 GCA_030591625.1 Candidatus Zixiibacteriota bacterium | reverse complement strand
TTTGGCTCATGGGGTGCGAGGAACCTTCCATTCCAGGCGGGACAGGCTGTTGGATACGGTCTTGATCCCAATGAAGCTCTGCGTTCTGTGACTCTCTCGGTTGCCGAGATACTTGGTATCGACGAGAACTACGGTTCGCTTGAAGTTGGCAAATCGGCCACGCTAATAGTGTCAGAAGGTGATCTGCTTGATTATATTGGGCATCGCGTAACGGTAATGTACATTGACGGCAAGACTATTGATCTCAACAGTAAACAAAAAGAGCTATTCAAGAAATATCGTGCCAAGAAATGGCAGCCGGCAACAAACTAAATTAGCAAACCATAGTTAAGCAAAGAAGGGACTCCAATACGGAGTCCCTTTTTTATTCATTCAGAACAACTCAATCGAATTGTATTCCCAGGTTGAATTTGAACTTGCTCGTTTCATAATCTGATAGTTGCCAGGTGAAGTGGGTCGCAAGATTGATTGGTCCAAGAAATGGAGTTAGGTTCGAAAGACCAAACCCTACTTCTGAATATGGCTTTATTGCGACCATCGCAGAATAATCACGATAAATATTATCATTACGATATTCGCTCCATGCAACTCCCCCATGCAGACTCATGTTAACATTTAGTTCTTGCAGGAATTTGATATTCGTTGCCATCAACAATCTTCGGCCAAAGTTGTGATTGGCATATACCAGAGCTGCACGATCTCCGCGCAAGATTGATTCATCAAGAGTATTCAAACCATGATATTTGAAAAAATACCGATCACCATTGTCGAGTCCATAGTCACGTTGTGCTGGAAGGTTTCCTTTTGATTCTCCTGCATAGACAAAGAGCGAACTTGTCCCCCAGTCTGACATTGTATGCTTGGCGCGTAACTCTATTTGGTATTGTGTAAAATCAAAATTAGATTCAATAAAGTCGGGCGATGAATGTTCAACTCCAACTTGAATTATCAAATATGAATTTGTTCTCATGTAGTAGATTTGATCTTTGTCCTTATACAAAGGACGACTGTCGTAACGTAACTCAGCTCCGATTGAGCGAAGATGTCCGTCATCTATCAGACGATTAGGTAGAATGTCAGCTTTATCACCAATGAATCCATAGTCGGTAGTAACCGGAACTGAATATTGCAGCAGATCGTTGTAATTTATTGACCCACTAATTCTGTTTGTTACTTTCGAGCCGACCTTCAGATCAAATCCTTTCTCAAGGTAATAGTCATACGGGTCGATGCGATAAGCCAGAGCAGTCATAGTTGGATTATACGATGTCGTAATTCGCGAAGGTCTGATTATTTCATCATGGTATCCAATTTCGATGTATTGCCTTTTGCGGATACTTGGTCGATACCTGAAGCTGTACCGATGTTGCCACTTCTCTGCTTCGGTGGCATAGCCACTCTGTAAATGTAAATTTGCACGTCTTATCTGGTTGAAGTTGTAGGCACCACCGAAGTATGCTCCTTCAACACGATTAAAACGAAAATAAGGATCACCATTCAGAGCTAACAAGGGTGCGCTTAATATCCGTTTGATAATTCTCTTTCCAACAGGTTCAGGAATACTTTCTGTTGAATCGATTATTTTGTAAGCGTCATCTTCATCAGATGTGAGTGCTACTGTTTGTTTTGAAGCCCAGGTTGTTGAATCAACATCGTCAGCATTTTCATCAACTTCCAATGCGAACTCATCGAACGTTCCTTTTTCAATTCCCTTTTCAAGCCTATATGAGTATGGCGACCCAAGATAATAAAATGAAAGCTTTGAAGGTATGCCGGGTAATGGCATCCCAAAACTTGCATCCGCAGAAAGTTTAACCTCCACCGGCATCCAATACTTGCCGTCAAAGAGAGCCATCATTTGTGAGTATCTCATATTAGAAATGAATGGCATTTTGAATCCATCACTGGTGCCTACATCAACACTAACAACATCGAAAGTTGAGTCAGCAATTTCAATCTCGCCTACAAACAACGCCTCATGTTTATTCTTTGGTTCAATTTCAAGTCTGAAAACAAGACGTCCATCCCGATAAAGTGAGTCCAGAAGATAATAATCATAATGATCGAGCGCATCTCTTGCCGTTGGTGACACAAGGTGATAACTGCCGAGTTCGATTCGATTGCGATTGAAATTCAGAAACTCACCTACAGAAATCAACACATTCTCAGGATCAAGATTAGCTGTTTGCCTTCGAGCAGTAATTATTTCTTTAAAATGATCAGGATATTCCCAATAAACTGTTGTTTGTGATTCAGCAATCATGAATATTTCAGAGCTATCAGGATTCGATACATCACTTACGACAATTTTCAAATAGGCATCAAAAGAATAATCATGCAATCTATTTAGAATTTCTTCTTTTCGTTTAATCGCCTCTACTATTATTGCCTGTGCTGCATCATAATTGCGTGAATAAACTTTTATATCACCAATCTCATGCACTGCTATCTCCATCGCAATATTCCTGGTAATCGACTCAGTTAGGATTTCAATCGATACATTCTGCGACAAATGACTAACATGCGTAAATGAAAATTCGTACTTCCCCGGCTTAAGTCTTATGCGATAGAAACCCTCACTATTGGTGATCGTAGTAATACCTGCATCCGGTACCATGATAGTCACACGATCAAGTGGTTTACCAGAATCAAGATCAGTAATAGTCCCCTCAATAATAACGGAGCTGCCTGCCTGAACATTTACAACAAATGCATACAGGATAATTATTGATGTCAGAATAATATAACAGTTTCGCTTAACAGGAGTATTCATCTCTCACCCTCCAGTAATTCTTTTTCTGAACTCTATTTTGTTCTTACGCGGTTACCCGCCCAA
>JAUVAR010000307.1 GCA_030591625.1 Candidatus Zixiibacteriota bacterium | reverse complement strand
GCCGATTGTATCGCACCTTTTCCACGCTCATAATGAGCAAAAATATTTTCTCCTACTACAATCGCATCATCGACTAAGATTCCAACCACCAATATCATACCAAAAAGTGAAATGACATTTATTGTCAGCCCCATAAAATTGGCGATAATAAACATGCCGGCAAACGAGAATGGAATACTAACCGCCACCCAGAATGCAAGTCTCAGATTTAAGAAAATCCCAAGTGAGACTACTATTAGAAGCAGACCTATTACACCGTTCTTGGTTAACAGAGCAATCCTCTGCCTTAACGGTATTGTGCGATCATCTAAAATTTTCGCTTCAACTGCATCATGAGTTTCGTTGAACGTCTTAACCTGCGCTATAGTAACATTAGCAACTGTCAGAATATCTTCGCTCTCGGTCTGATCAATATTCAGCACCAGAGCATTACGTCCATTGTAGTAAGTCTTAAGAGGTGTGTCTTCCCACTGCTCTTTCACTTGAGCAACATCGCGAAGATAAATGATAGTACCATCAGGATTCCCCCTGATAACTATATCCTGCATTTCTTCTGCTCGATAACTTCGTCCCCAGGCCCGAATCAGAATCTCTTCCTGATCAGTATCAAATTTACCACCCGAGATATTCACATTTGATTGTCTTACCGCATTGATGATTTCATCAAATGTCAGATGGTAGCGCCGCATGTCCGCTTCGGAAACTTCAATCGAAAATTCAAGGGCAGGCAAACCGCCTATAGCAACCTGTGATATTTTATCGGATGCCAAAAGATCGTCACGAAATTTTTCTGTTATATATTTTAAGTTATAGAGATCAGTATTACCAAAAAGAACAATAGAAAGAGATCGTGACCGAAACTTCTGTTCGTATATGACAGGCTTTTCGACATCGGCAGGGAATGATCCAATTCTATCAACGGCGTTCTTTACATCGGCCAGCACTTTTTCGATATCAGACTCTTTACTCGTTTCGATAGTAACTGTTCCAAAGCTCTCTCTCGAAACCGAAGTAACCCGTTCCATCCCATTGAGGCCATCAATCTGTTCTTCGATCTTAAGGATTACCCCTTCGGCGACTTCATCCGGTGAGGCACCCGGGTAGGCAACATCAATTTTAATTATGTCTGGAACAAGTTCAGGGAAAAACGAATAACGCATCTGAGAAAATGAGATCAAACCAAAGCCTACCACGGAGAACATCAGAACAGATGTCCAGACAGGATAACGTACAATAAATGATATCATTTTTTTCATCAGTCAATTTGCTCCTGAACAGTGTTTAATCGAGCTACTGCAGGCATACCCGGCGCAATACCCTGCATCAATTCTGTTACAAGCGTATCCCCAGGATTAAGGCCTTCACTTACTATAACAGTTGATGCTTCCCGTCGTGCAAATTTAATTTCACGAATTTCCAAGCGCCCATTTTCTATCACATATACCATATGTTCATCATAGATAGCGCTGCGTGGTACAACGACACCGTGACGAATACCTATACCCGGGATACTTGCAGTGAGAAAAACACCATCAATCAAAGTCGCCTCATTTCCTTCGGCAAGTTTGATATATATAGGAACAGTTTGGGTGCGAATATCAATAGCTGCACCAACTCGATCAATTTTACCGCTTAATGACCGTTGCAATTCAGCAGAATAAAGTGAAACCGGCTTGTCAAAATCTATCCACTCGATATCCTCGACCTGTACCGGCAGTTCCACCTCCAACTGATCAAGATTTATAATAGAGCCTAAATTACTTCCAGAACGAACTGTCGAACCGACCGACATATCAGCAGAAACAATTGATCCACCAAATGGCGCATAAATAAAATGCTTTTCAAGGCGAATAGCTAAGTCTTGTACCTGAAAATACAACTTATAGACTTTCAATCTCGAAAGATAGAGCCTGATCTTCTGGTTGTTAGTCTCCGGAAGGGGAGCGAGCTTTTTACCAAATGTTACACCATTGAAATATCTCTGCCAGGTATCAAATTCTCCCGGAAAATCTGCGTTGATCTCCGGTAACAGTAACGCCAACGCACTTAGCAATTCACTTTTGGCCGAATTCAAACTTAAGCGAGCCTGACGATCATCTATCCTGACAAGAAGATCACCCTTCTTAAATGACTGAGCAGGTCGAAACTGAACATCACCGGCTATTAATGTACCCGGCACTTCTGTATATAATGTCACTGGCTGAGCCGATATTATCCGCCCATAAGATGATATCTCAGCACTGACTTCACCTGGCTGAACAACAATTGCCGATACTATTTTGGGGTGTATTACTGCGGTATGACGCTCAGGCTCAGACTTCATATTGAAAAAGAAAAACATCAAGGCAAACCCGGAGGCGAGGATGATGATTGGCAGGATTATTCGGGTCGCTTTCTTCATTTATTCCCTTTCGGTCTCTACTATATATGTTCAGTCCAGTAAAGCAGTTCTTAAATTAATTGACTAAGATAGTAACTATCGTTACGAACTATGTCAAGGAGCCACATGTTCCAGCCCTTTTGGCTGACATTGCTCTAAATCTTATGTAGATAGGACACTCTAACAGCGATTGTGATTCAGCTAATATCAAATAATTGATATTAAATAGAGAATTATAAATGAACAATATTCTTCAATAATGACGAATAATGACTAATTACTCACATGCTTGCAATTGTACAATATTAGATAACTGTCTGACTGATAATGTTTTAGTTGTGTTGGCACGGTTTCTGCAATACCCATTTGAGTTATGAAAGCAAACAGAAACAAAAAATCAGTCAAAACTATCATATATGTAGCCACAATTCTGGCTCTGTATGCATCTCCTGTTTTCTCAAAGTCGAGCAGCAACGATCTTATAGACTCATTGGAATCACGCTATAACGATTCCGATAATTCTGGAAATCTACCCACAAGTCTTGAAACTCTCGATGACTATCTGAAACAGGCAGCCCTCAACAACAATGGTCTCCGTGCTTCTTTCTATAGTTGGAAAGCAGCTCAGGGAAAATCCGGATATGCTGGCTCATTGCCAGACCCTATGGTTTCATATGCAGAATTCATCAGCTCAGTCGAGACCAGAATTGGACCACAAGAACGTAAATTCTCGTTGAAGCAAAAGATTCCCTGGTTCGGAACATTATCAGCCCGTTCAAATAAAGCTTCCTCGGAGGCAGAATCAGCATTCCAGAGATTTGAGGCAGCACGATATAAACTCACCTACAATGTAAAGGCTGCATATTACACCTTCTACCTGCTTGGCGAGGAACTCAGACTTACAAAAGAAAACCTCGAGCTGTTGAATTTCTGGGAATCAGTTGTACGTACAAAATACCGTGTTGCTCTAAGTTCTCATCCCG
>JAUVAR010000232.1 GCA_030591625.1 Candidatus Zixiibacteriota bacterium | reverse complement strand
CTTTTCTTTGAGGGTTGTGCCTATTGTAAAAATCTGATTCCTCCTCAATCATTATTTATAAGTTCTTCAAACTCTCCAGCTTTTTATACTACCAACTTGATTGATCCAACGGGTATGCTCAATATGAACGATTCGTCAGGTGTTACGAATGACTCGGTTAGTCTATACTTTACTCCCAATCATACGGACGGTGTTTATTATGCAACTGTTCGTTTTGATGTGGAGGATGTTTATGCGCCTGTTGAAGCAGTTGTCTGTATGACGGTTACTTCTGGTGGTGGTGAAGGAGAAACTGCCACAGTTTATCCTGATACTGTCTTTCTGGAGTGGGAAGAAGGGTTGGGAATGATAATGGTCGATCCGGTGCCGTGGCCATCGCAGATTGTTGTGGTAACGTCATCAAACGGACCGGCTCCGTTCGTTACAGAAGTCACCGGTACCAATGTGATGGTGTATGTCGATTCATCTGGTTTCACTTTTGATTCGGTTACGGTCCAATGGCGCTATCTAGATCTCACTGCAGGTGTTTATTACAATCATGTACTGTTTCATGTACAGGGAGTCGATCAGCCGGCCGAGTTGGTGGTTTGTATGACTGTTGCTCCGAGTGGTAGTGAGGAATTAGCCAGGGTTATTCCGTCGAGCTTGTATTTTGAAGGATCGGTCTACTCTGATGTAGTTATGTCGCAAACTGTGGCACTATATTCGACTAACGAACCATCAGCGTACAACGGGACGAAGAGTAATTCAAGAGATTATCTTGTCACATTCCTAGAGGATGGATCTGTTTCTCCTACGATCACCGGTGAGACTGCTGATACGATTGCTGTCTATGTTAATCCGGGGAACGTGAGTGTTGCAGGACTGTACGTCGATACACTTTTCTTTGCTGTTGATGGTGTTACAAATCCTGCTACTGTTGTTGTTTATGTGAACATCACCGGTGATACCATTGGATGCTGTACTATGGTTGGTGATGTCAATGCTAATGGTGTGCCGTTTGAGTACGAAGATATCTTGCAGTTCGAGACTGCATTAAACAGTGATAATGTAGGGTTACTTGGTTGTCATGGTAATGCTGACATGAATGGTGACTGTGTTCTTAATTTGACTGATCTGCTTATTATGGCTGATGTTTCTATGGGTAATATACCTGAGCCAACAGTTGAGTGTGGTGGGTGTGTTAGTTATGTTCTTGAACCTGCTACAACCGGAAATGCAACTGCAACTGCGACTCCTTATTCTCAGGTGTTTGAAGTTGATGAACATGTGCAATTCTATATCCATGGTAGTGTCTATCTTACATCGAACAGAGCTTCCTTAAGCTACACTGCCGAAGTATTGAATGGCGAATATTTAGTACTCGATGATTCGAGTGGTGTGACAGATGATTCTGTAACCTTTGTTGTACATAGTGTAAGTGGCCTTGATTCTGGTATTTATATTGACACTATATCGTTTGATGTAGAAGGTGTATCGAGTCCCACGATAGCAATTATCTATCTGGCTGTTGGTGGAGCCGGATCAGGTTATGGTTATGCTACATTAACTCCGATTTACCAATGGGGACAGGCACATCCTGAGTTGCCTTTTGATTTTGCAGGTTCAGCATATCTGACTTGTACAAAAGAGCCACACGATTTTACGGTGTCAATTTTGGGTCAGCCTAATTTTGTTGAGTTAATTACAACATCCGGAATTACTGACGACTCTTTGAGATTTAGGTTCGTATCTGAGACTGGTTTGCCAACTGGAACGTATGTTGATACATTATTGATTGAAATTCCAAATGCTTCTAATTCTCCTATCAAAGCACCTATACATCTTGTTGTCGAAGACCAACCTATTGGGTGCTGTTCAATGGCTGGAGATGTTAATGAGAATCGTGTCGCGTATGAGAATGATGATGCAGCTCTCTTGCTACATCTGTTAACCGAATCCGATTCGACATATATCGAATGCTTAGGGAATGCCGATATAAATGGTGATTGCCTGATTGATAGTACTGATCTCATTCACCTGAACGCAATCATAGCAGATGATAGTGTGAATGTAGTCGTAGATGGCGATAGTGTGTTGATCGGTGCTTGTGGACCATGCAACTACTGGGTTGTTGTGCCATATGGTAGTGGACCAATCGATACGTCTGGTGGTGGAATAGATACTACAACACAGACTGCCTGGGTAGATCGCTCCTTTTTAAGGGCTCTGGCAGTACCTGGTCAGATTGAATTAATTAGTTTGAAGGCGTATATTAGTTCGTCCAATGCGCCGGCAATGTTTTCTGCCTTCATGTTAAACGATGGAAACGGTTTTGCATTCCTCTCCGACTCGATAGGTGTAACTAATGATTCCTTGGAAGTAGTGATTGATCCGGCTGGACTTATCCAAGATATTCAGTACTGTGATACTGTCATTATTGATGTTGCAGGAGTAAATGGATCAGTTGTCCTACCTGTTTACTTTATGATTAGAGAGTCGAGTCCGGAATATCTGCTTTCGTTAGAGAACCACCCAAATCCTTTTAACCCAATAACACGGATCAGCTTCAGCATACCTTTGGCAACTGAAGTAAAACTTCAAATATTCAATGTCATGGGACAATTGGTTGAGACTGTCGCTGATTCATATTATTCTGCTGGTAAACATGAGGTTGAGTGGGATGGAAACGGTAACGCGAGTGGTATTTATTTCTACCGTTTGACCGCTGGTGATTTAACCGCAACAAAGAAGATGATCCTTCTGAAATAGTTTGTATTATTAGATATCAATTCTCCCGAGAGATTTGATAATAGCCCCGATACGTTGTCGCCGTGTCGGGGCTGTTGTGTGTTTATATGTCTATATAGCGGGAGTAAAGGAGGGCGATTAAGGGGAGATTGCTATCTATTGACAATTATGGGAAATAAGATATATTATAGTGCAATTGGATCGACATCTTGGTTCGCAAGAAATACTCGTAAATTGTTACTCCATAATATGTTAGTCTATGAGGTGCGTTATGAATGGCAAGAGAGTTATACTTCTTTTTATAGCTACAATCGGCATTCTTGTTACATGCTCGAAAACTCCCGACCCTGTTGGGCCAGATCTTCAACCAGCTCAATTCCTGCTTTCTCCTGATTCTGGTAAGCCTGGTGATTTGATAAGGATCTCGGGACTTAGTGCTATTGACAGCAGTAATATTACAGAACATAGCTTTTTCATTGGAAGTGAACCAGTTCCATTCACTATTATAAATGATACACTTTACATTGCAGTTCCGCTATTTTTTGACAACTCGGGTGGGTGGACTACTCCATCTACTGAGCCTAAGATTGTTGACCATCACTTTGAAAGTAAAGTTACAGCTACAAGTTCAAATGGTTTGACAGTTCTGCCACTTCCAAAGGCACCCGGTACAACCAAAAAGATTCAGGGGATGGTTGATAGTCTTGCAATGAATCTTGATCTTATTTTTGATAACCTGCCTACAGTTTATGAATGGGAGGCAGAGTTCCGCGACTCGGTAGTCGCTCTAATTCGTACAATCTCATCTACAGGTGAAAATTCTATTGAAGCTCTGTTGGATGGTAGCTCTCCATTGTTGGAAGGGTTAACACCTGATCCTGAACTTGCTGATGCTCTTTTGGCATCAATGGGTGCTGTTGAGTATTGGGAAGCTTACACCAGTCGATTTGCTATGGCTGCCGGCGAAGTTAACGCTCTTGCTGCAAGAGGACAATCTTTTGGGTTGTGTAAAGATGGTGGACCCGATGTTGAATTAGCCTGCTTGATGCAGATGTACGTTTTGCTTGATGGTTGGGCAGAATATGTCCTGCATGAAACGAGTCAGGATTGGAATAATTCAGCTGGGCTTTTCTTTAATTTGATACAGTACCATCCTGCTTCAAAAGCTTGTGGTCCGTGTTTGGTCGGAGCAATGATTGGTCCTGTGTTGCAGATGCTTGATGTCATTATTAATAATGCTGTGTTAAGTATGTATCCATCTGAAATATCTGTATTTGCTTTGGATATTACTCCTGACAGCATTGATGTCGATCAACATACAAATAGCCGAATTATTTTGATGGCTAAAAATTCGCCTGAGACACTCACTGTAAACGAAATTGTCGATGCTATCATGGCAGCTGCAAGTTTTGTGTCGCCAAGTCCAACGATCAAGGATGATCTAAAAGTACTATTGCTTGATATTGCCAGAGCTTGGATGGATCAATTACGTTCCCTACTTGTCTATATGGCAGGTGTTGATCCCAATGTTTTCGGGAATCTTAACTTAAGTGATCCAGAGGTTTTTACATTCCCCGATCTGTTTTTTGGTCCGGTGCAAGTAACTAATCATGATTTGATTACATATCACAGTTACGAGCCAGACATAATTATTCCGGATACAAGTATTATGCTCGAATGGGAGGGAGTCTCTCGTGGTATTGGTACAGTTAATGTACACACACGTGGACCGGGTATTCGTAGTAAGAAGATAAACGATTTGATGTTCGTTTTGACCTCATATACAGGTGGTGCTTTTGGTAATGGTGCTGCTGTTACCAATACTGTTCCTG